>NZ_RQHS01000023.1 GCF_004770895.1 Leptospira dzoumogneensis
TTTTTGGTTCGCGCAGAGAGCGCTGAGCTCACGAAGAGCACAGAGAGAATCGCACGCAGAGGCGCGAAGGCGGAGAGGATTTTTCAGGGTAGGTAGACCTAGGAAATTGCGGAATTGTTTGTAGGAACTCCTTCCTCCGGTTTTTTTCTCTCCGCGTCACAGCGGCTCTGCGTGGGAAAAGAACTTAGCGGCTCTGTTGTCCTCCGTGCCTCGACCCGCCAGGGATGCGAAGGGCTTTAGTCCGGGCAAAGCCCGGATGAGCGTGAGCGAACCCGAAGCAGCCCGATCTTCGCGCAGCGAAGAGGCGGCCAAAAATTCCCTTAGAACCGCGTGTTGGAGTTCCTACATTTTCGAATTTTCAAAGAAATATTTTCTTGATGTAAGATAAAAATCGGAAAGGATTCACGAATTCGCGACCCCAAGGAAACTCCTTCGGGTCTACCTACATAACAGGGAGCACCGAACTCGAATGAAACGAATTCCATCCTTAAGATTTCTTTTATTAGGGATCTTTCTTTTAACTACCTCATCCTTATCCGCAGCGGGAACTTATTCCGAAGGTTGGACGGTCGCAAAATTGATCCAATTCGAAAGCAGAGGGATCGTTTTCGAATCTTACGAAGGTCTTTTAGAAGTTTATACCATAAACGATTCAGAAGCTTGCGACGAAATGAAAGACGAATGTTTTGTTCCGGCAAAACAAAAAATCGAATTCAGCGTACGTCCTGAAAATGCAGATGTGGTAAACTTCTTAAGCAAAAGTCTAAACCAAGAAATTTTAGTCCAATACAGGGTCCACAGAATAGAAGCTCTTGCATTGTCTTCCGATTTCGAAGTGGTAGGAGCTCAACTCCAAGAAAGATCCCTTCCTAAAGGTCTGCCTGATAAGATCGTAAGCAAAACTAAAACAGGCGGGAAAAGGAATTTTTCAGTCACAGGCCGCATTCTAAGTTTAGAATATAAGGGAACTATGATCGGAACTTGGGAAGGTCTATATCTGGACGAGACCAGAAATAAAGTTCACCCATTCTCTATCACCGACGAAGAGATCGCAACCTTCGCCACAAACACTCTTAAATTCGGTCTTAGATATTTCTTAGGAGTTTCCGTGGCTTATGTAACCGGTTGGAGAGATTCTCATTATGATATTTATGAGATCAACTTCAAAGCTCCTGCGGGTGCATTAGAGCCTGCCGGCAAAACCCAATAATCTACATTAAGATTTTGTTAAATAAAAAGACCGATGTGGGATTCCTGCATCGGTCTTTTTATTTTAGAGCGCCGAGATCTGGCCGATGTTGGAACTCCAACGTGGTTTGGAAGGCGGCCCCACCCAGCTTAGGGTGGAGGAGGCGGGTTAGTGGGAGAAGCCTTGCACTCTATATCATAAAATCGTAAAATTTACAACTAAAAATAGGAGCCTCTTTTGTAGGAGCTCCTACATCAAAAATCTTCAATTAAGGATGGAAGCTTCCGTCAGATTGAAATTTCGGTCCTTTTCCCGGGAAATCGGATTTAGTCAAAGATTGGATCAGTTCCGTAGTTTTGGCGTCCGGATCCGGAGCAGGAATTCCATTTTGGCTCAACTGCAATGGATGTATCTTACCTTTGATAAAATTCCCTTGTTTATCCAAGTCCGCTTCTAATACCAAAGAATAACCGCCGTATCCTTTTGTAGAAAATACTCTATATCCTAAAAAGTTTCCTAAAGAGTAAGCTATCAGTTTTCCTTTATACAATTCGAATGCTCTAGGTAAATGAGGACCATGTCCTATGAATAAGTCCGCACCTGCATCGATCAATGCATGAGAAAGTGCGACCAAATTCCCTCTATATTCTCCGTAAAATCTTTCTTGTTCATTTTTTACGTGTAAAGCAGGTCCACCTTCCGCTCCACCATGGACTGATATAAAGACCAATTGTGCTTTTTTCTTAGCTTCTTTTACAAGAGCCACACCTTCTTCTATATGGTTCACATGGTTATGAGCGCTTTCCATATGACTGAATCCGATCCAAGCCACAGAAATTCCTTTTGCGTTCATATAAGTGATCGCACCTTTTTTTCCGGTGAATCTTACTCCGGCTTCCGAAAGATTTTTACCCGTATCTTCGAAACCTTGTTGGTGAAAATCCAAACTATGGTTATTCGCGATGGAAACTATATCGAATCCGACATCCTTTAGAATTTTTGCATATGATGGAGGAGTTCTGAAAGCGAATATAAGAGGACGATTTATATTTTTAGCACAATGAGGATAGTCGGTAAGAGTACTTTCAAAATTCGCAAATAGAATATCTGCCCCTCTCAAACTAGGTTCCACCTGAGAGAACAAAGTGTTTCTAGGATCGGAAGGAAGTTTATTCTCCGGATAATTGGTTCCCATGACCAAATCCCCTACCGCCTTGATCTTCAAAGTTTCAGGTTCTACTGATTCAATCGGCTGGCATTGGGAAAATAAAAGAGAGAGTCCCAGAGAGGACAATACAAGGATTCTATACATAGGGGAAGGATTTTAGAAACCCTGTCCCCGGCAAAGCGGTTTTTACCTTAGATTAATCCGGAAAGGAGGCGGTGATCACTGCATTAGGATTTACGATCACCGGAAGAATTCCTATAGTTTCGCCTTCGGCAAAGTCCATATCCGAACTATAGCTGGCGGCAAAAAATTCAATCACGCAACTACCAGGCTCTAAAAATCTGGCAAAACTTTGCTGAGCAGAATAATTTGATGAACCGGAAAATACGACCGAAGAAGGATTATCATCGCTCTGAGGAGGACAATTTATATAGTTCAATCCGGCTTGTAGAACGGATTCCCCATTTCCACTCCATTCAGAAGGGATGGGAGCTTTGATGGAAACAGTATAAGAACCGGATATACCTTCCGTTAAGGCCAAGACAGGAGGATTAAACTGCAAAAGATAAGGACTCGAAATTACTCCGAGCACTGATAATATAGCCGCGGCTTGTTTGTCGGGTTCTTTTTTATCCGGTTCAGAAAGGCCTAAGAACTCTTTGCCCACATCTGTTCCCGTAAGTACAAGTCCACAACTTACGTTATGGGCAATAAGCATTAGGAAGATAAAACTTGTTATAAATTTATTTCTAAGACAAAGAGAAGATCGCATCATCTACGTTTAACAATAAATTTACCCAAAAAGCAAGCCTTAAAAATCGGGATCAGGTTCCCATTTTATGTCGGAAAACCCCGCAAACCACCGATCCTTATAGTATGCAATCCATCCCTTGCAATACTTGTTCTAATTCCGAATTCACCCCGCTCTTCACCAAGGCCAGTCCCAAAGGAGAGATCTTCCAAATAGTAGAATGCAAAAAATGTAAATTAGTTCAGGTCAATCCCCAGCCAAGCTTGGAAGAAGTTTCCAAGTATTATGAGGATTCTTACTTCACCCAAAGGACCGACAGAGGTTACGATAATTATTATTCTGAAGATACCAAAAAAGAGATCGCAAGAGTATTCAATCTGAATCTGAAAGATCTAGGTTTTTTTGACTGGGAAAGAATGTTGGGCCCAGAAAGATCCGCTTTAGATGTGGGTTGTGCTGCAGGTTATTTTTTGGATTATCTCAAAAGCAGAAATTGGAAAACCAAAGGATTGGATATCGCAAGCGGCCCTGTTCGTTTTGCAAAAGAGACCCTAGGATTAGATGTAGAACAAAAAGATTTTCTGACCTGGGATTTGGACGGAAAAGAAAAATTCGATCTGATCACTCTTTGGGCGAGTATAGAACATCTTCATCATCCGAAAGAAACACTTCAGAAAATTCTAAAACACTTAAAACCGGGCGGAAGAATGATCCTCTCCACTTGTAGATACGGAGTTCTTGCAAAATATCTAGGACCTAAATGGAGATATTTAAATGTTCCGGAACATCTTTATTATTATAGTCTGCCAGGAATTATTTCTTTAGGAAATGAGTTGGGCTATATTCCGCTAGGTCATATTTCTTATGGAAGCGGTCTGACTGCTAAAAAAGGATCCGGGATCTTATACAAAACTTCTAAGAAGGTGGCAGACTGGGCAGTCAAAAAATTCGACCAAGGTGATATGATGGCCGTTTGTTTCGGAGTGGCTAGGTAATTTGTCTGATAGAACTTTCTAAAGTTCGAATCACCGATTTACTCTATAGTCACATTTATATTGCCGATCGAAGTTCCTATCAAAGAAGAAGCAGAACTCGGAGCGGAAGTTACAGTATGCAAAATAGTTCCACTTCCCTGTTTACCACAGGAAAAAGTGATGGTAGTGGAAGTTGTAGGGTAACCCTGGTCTTGTGCAAAACCAAAAGTATTCGGACTAGGATTGGAACAAAACACATTCCCGCTATTCCAAGTAATACTTAAATCGATTTGGCCCGTATCGGAAGTAGGCCATTTAGGAACAGTTATCTGGTAAGAAACGCTTCCGGAAGTAGTAATCGTCTGACTGCCACTTACTGAAAAAGAAAGAAGACCGGAAGCGCCGCCTCCAGTAGCTCCGCCACCCTCGCTCAAACCCAATGCGGCCAAAATAGGATCGTTATTATTATTCTCCTGGGATACCTTAGCCTGCTCTTCGGATTGGTATCCTAATGCAAGTCCACAATCCAGCATCAGTGCGGCAAATAGGAATATTATAAATTTATAAAGTATAGAATCGGATAAAAAACGGTAAGATAACATAGGAGAATTTCCCTGACAAGTATGATAAGCCAATATCAGGCCTTTGCACAAGTAGGATTTTCGTGATAAGTAAATTTATTGACTGAAAGTTAGGAGCCGCATCCCCCAAAGGAGGGATGCGATCATTAGATCAGTGTTTTTCTTTTCCAGGTTCTTTAGGAGCAGGAGTATCTTTTACTTTGATGATCTTGGTAGCGAAGATCACTTTATATACTTCCTTTTTCAAAAGAGTAAACTCATGCTTTTGACCGTTGGAATCTTCCGTTTCCAGTTTGAGGGAATCCACGTCTTGGCCCACTACCCTGGCTTCGGTTGTTTTACCGGTTCTCAGAATGATCATGCTGTAATTTTTACCTGCATTCTCCGCCGGGCTTGTTTTATCCAAATACTTACGTAGAGCATCTTCCAATTCTTTTTCGGTTTTAGAAAAGAACTCTGCATGAGCCCTAGTCTTTTCTTCTTCGAAGAATTTTTCGTATTGGTCTTTATGAACGAATCTGGTACCTATATCGCATTCATTAATCGTTACTTTATAGAATGTTATGGTGCTGAAAAAACCGGTAAGCACATTCAGAGTTGCCTGCCATCCATTCACGGAATGTTCTGCGAAGTAAATCTTACCTTCTTTCTTGTCGATCTCTATATCCCTCGAACCAGGGATACGCCATAGACCATAAAATGCGAACCAACGATTATAATGCGTCAGCTCCTCGCAGGGTTTACTGCCTGCTTCCAGGCCTAGTTTATCCTCTTCTGCGAATTCTATCCTTTTATCTAAAGTACAGTTTTGGAGATATAATGAGGTTATACCGATTAGGGTAATAATTTTACAAAAATTCGAATATCGTCTACTTGGAAGCATACGACATGTTCAATACGCTATAATAACGTAATCAAATCTATTTTAATTCTGTCCGATTTTTTTTGGGGGAAGTGTAGAAGTTTTTCTGCCCCTAGGATCCGAAGTTGCCGCCACCGGCCAGAGTATCTTCTTCTTTGGTTTGTCCTTAAACAATCTTACAAAAAAGTAAAATGGTACTGCGATCGCCAAAAACAGAAAAAGATATCTAGGAAGAGTGGATTCTAGAATGGATTCGCGTATTAAACCAAGGGCACGTCCCTCGTTCTCCGGGATCTTATTTCGATAATCAGAGCCGTATTCGTAGGCATAAACTTTCAATTTCAGGCCTCTCCAAGCCTTTTCGATCGGATTCAATCTATTCTCAAATGCGGATTCCGAACTTACCCGATCTAATTTTAATACGCTGCCTAACATTGCGCTTATCAGAAAAAAGCAGAATGGAATTCCTACCAAGAGCAGGAATAAAGGAGAAGAAGATCCGTTACTAGATGGGACCTTCTTTATTTGCTTCTTATTCTTTGGTTTTGCAGAATTCATCGCTTAAAAATTTGACTGCCCGAGTACAAACTTCCTCTATTAGTATCGAACGAAAGTCCTTGCTTTTCCAAGGAGTTTTTCTAAGGTTCTAAAGAATTGCAAACATGCGACATATTCGCTTCCTTCTTCTTATCCTATTAACCTCCTGCACAACGGTTGGATTTCATAGATCTTCCGTGAGAGATACATACGAATACGGAAAAATGAAATTTATCCGAGTATGCGTATGGAAGGACGAAAACGTATCCAAGGAAAGAATGGACTATCTATTCGATTCTTGGAATGAAGAATTGGTCCTATATAATCTGCAGGCAAAGGTAGCTCAGGTAAAAGATTGGCAAAGACCCGGATGGACCGGTAAAGCAATCATGGAAGAATTATATAAGGCGGAACTTCCGGACGGATGCGATCGGATCTTGGCATTGGCAGGAGTTAGATTCTCCGACATTGCATACGAATTTGCTTCTTATATTCTAGCATTATTTTTCATCCCTACATTCGAAGTTTTAGGAGCAGTGGATAGTCCCACCGGAACCAGAGGATTTGTTTTAGCTCATACCGCATCTCTTGGACATTTGCTCGTAGGCGGAGCCGCAAATACGATAGTCCACGAAGGGTATCATCTATTAGGATGCGGACATGCATTTTATCTTTCGGAATGTTACGGACAGATCAAAGAATTAAAAACGACCTCAGAAATTGCAGGAGATTCTTTCTTCCCGGCTACTTATCCTGGAGGAGGATTTATCACTTCCCGAAAACAGTTAAATTATTTCTTTTTAGGACGTTAAACATACAATCCACTCCACTTATTAGATTCCTACTTTAATCAAATCAGGCTTATAGAAACTTGGAAGAATGAGCCAAACTCCCGAGAAGGCCAAAGAACATTTTTCATTAGGATTCAGCGAAGAAACCTTGGGTTATCTATACGCTTTGGGAGGCACAGTTTTATTCTCCTCCAAAGGAGTACTCGTAAAACTAGTTTATAAATTTGGAATAGACTCGGTCACGGTTTTGGCGCTCAGAATGATATTTGCAATCCCATTCTTCGCATTCGTTCTTTACCAAGAATCCGCTAAAACTTCCGACACACCGATCTCTCGGAAAGATTATGGGATCGTAGTTTTACTCGCATTCATCGGCTATTATATGGCCAGCTTTTTCGATTTCTGGGGATTGGAATACTTATCCGCTTCCATGGAAAGACTGGTCCTATTTACATACCCGGCACTTGTTTTACTTTTAGGTTTCGTTTTTTTAAAGAAGAAGGTTCACAAGATAGAGATCTACTCCGTGGCTCTCACATACTCAGGCATACTATTGGCATTTCTACCCGACGCGGAAGCACAAGGAAAATCGGCATGGATCGGTGCCACCCTAGTGTTCCTTTCCGCATTAGCTTACGCAGTCTATTTAATAGGAAGCGGACAGATGATCCCCAAACTGGGATCACGAAAATTCACCGCACTTTTGATGATCTGGTCGGGAGTTTTTGTGCTGATCCATTTCCTTTTCAGAAAGGATTATAAAATCTTAATAAATCAACCGCTGCCAGTCTACGCCTACGGATTTGCATTAGGATTTTTAACCACGGTATTACCTGCATTCTTAACAACCGCAGGGATACAAAGAATAGGTTCCAATAAGGCTTCCATTGCAGGAAGTGTAGGCCCGGTATTTACCTTATTTCTGGCGGCCATCCTTTTAGGAGAGATCATCACCTGGGAAAATATGGTCGGAACGATCATAGTTCTTTCAGGAGTTTTTCTATTAGGAAGAAAGAAGAAGGTTCTGGATTAACTAACCCTTAATATCGATCACAAGCATTGCCATATCGTCTCCGAAAACTCCTTCCGAAAATTGGAATACATCGGAGACAACCTGATCCAAATACTCGTCTAAATTTCCAAGGTCTCTATGTTGGAGAAGAATGTCCTGAAATCCGGGAAGATCCAATATCCTGCCTTCCGCATTAAACACTTCGTACATTCCGTCGGAGTAGAATACGATCCTATCATCTTTTTGTAATTTAATAGATTCATTAAAGTATTCTATAGAATCAAAGATGAGAAGAGGAAGGTTCATACCTTTCAGCTCCATCTTCTCTTCTCCCCTAAACACCACAATAGGAGGATGACCCGCATAAGAGTAGACCAGCTTCTTTTCCAAAGGAAAAAATCTAGCCCAGACCGCTGCAATATGGTGTTCCACCACCATAGGTTTTAGATCTTTTACAAACTGTTGGATACCTTCCGCAGGAGAAAGGCCTGCCTTTGCATGATGTCTAAAAGAAAGTACCGCCATCCCGGAAACCATTGCGGAAGAGATCCCATGACCGGAAACATCTCCGAACAGAATATCCAGAACTCCGGTTTCATGTTGTATATACGTTATGATATCTCCTCCAACTTTTTCGAAAGGACGGAAATAACTATCCATTTTATAAAAAGGTGAACTAGGAAATTCCCTGGAAACCAAGGATCTTTGAGTGAGGCGCGCTAATTCAAGATCATGGTTCATTCTTTCATAAAAATCATTCAGATCCGATTCTCTTTTTTGCCTATCGAATGCAAGAACGATCAAGTCGCCCACTAGTCTCAGAACATAAATATCCTCTTCTGTCCAAAGTTTTTGACCTTTTACTGAATCGAATCCTATAAAACCGAGTTCTTCGTCCCTAGAAGAAAGACCTACCACAACCAAGGAACGAGTTCCCCTTCTTTCCAAAAGATTTCTTAAGGAAACATGAGTAGAAGGAACATTATCCAAAGAATCATAAACGATATGACCCTTATTGCTGATCGTATCGTAATCCGATTTAGGAAATGTTTCTATAGGAAGATTTTGTAATAGATGGATCCTATGTTCTATTCCGTCCGCACACCATTCATTCGTGTTGGAAATGGTAAGACCCGCATGAGTGTATAAAAATAAAAACGCTCTGTCTGCTCCGCAGAATTTCCCAAGCTCACCTAAAGCATGGTTCACTGCGTCCGTGGTGTTTCCGGGTTCCACGCTTAAAAAATATCTGGAGAGTTGTGTGAGTAAACTTTCTAATGCAATTGTTCTCTTAAGCCTGGATTCTGCGGCACGAATGGAAGTTACGTCCTTCTGTACTCCCCAAGCTCTAAGCAAAAACCCGTTCTCCACCACGCCCAAAGCAGTGCTTAGAAAATATTTACGTTTTCCTCTTAGATCTATCTCTTCTAATTCGCTGTCGTGGATCTTATAACCGGAACGAATGAATTCATTAATGCCGAATATATTCAACTTGTCAGTCGGCCCGACAAGATCTTTTAAAAGAACACCTTTGATCTCTTCCGCGTTATGATATCCATAGATCCTTGCCATGGTATCGTTGCAATGAGTGAGTCTTGCATTCTCATAGATCAACCTGCACTGTTCCTCAATCGGAAGAGTGGTGTCTAAAGGGGAATCCAACTCGTAGGACCAGATCCCTTCCGGGGACCTACGAAAATAACCGTCTACCTTCTCGATTTCCTCGAGTCGGGTTTTATAATCCAATTCCATTCGTACCAGGCGGCCCTTGCCATTTTTCTATTTATCGGTTGAGGCAGTCGGGGAATTTTCCCGGTTTTGGACTTTTCTGCCACCCAATTTGTCCGGGGCCCGCTGTATTTTTATATACGGACCACAAGGAGGCGCCAATGAAAACCGAATATAGAAACTCGATCAACCAAGAAAAAATATCTGCTCTTGCCGAAATGCTCGCAGATAAACTTATAGAAGAAATCCGCAAAAGAGCCCTGGAAAAACACGAAAATTTCCCAAAAGAGGCGGCATAAAACGGAATGTTGTCAGAAAAAACCGATTGCCAAGGGACGTTTTACTTACAGAATTCCGCTGGTCGGAGGTGGGAATGTCCCAAGGCGATTTTTTTCGGATCCGTAAAAGTTTTCTGATCGGTTTTACCGGTCTGACTCTGTTTTTCACAAACTCGTGCGGTTATAACACGATCCAAGTCCAAGACGAACAGGTAAAAGCTGCCTGGTCGGAAGTAATCAATATGTACCAGAGAAGAGCGGATCTCATCCCCAATCTGGTCAATACAGTCAAAGGATACGCCGCTCAAGAAAAAGAAGTATTGATCGAAGTCACGAGAGCCAGAGCCAGCGTAGGTTCCGTCCAAGCCACACCCGAAGTATTAAATAATCCTGAACTGTTTGCAAAATTCAATCAGGCACAAGGGCAAATGACCTCCGCGCTATCCAGATTGATGGTAGTGGTAGAAAAATACCCGGACTTAAAATCGGACAAAAGTTTTATCGGGTTACAAGCGCAGTTAGAAGGTACTGAAAACAGGATCGCAGTCGCAAGAAACCGTTACATCACTTCGGTCCAAGAATATAATATCACAGTCAGAACATTTCCGAACGTGATCACCGCTAAAATTTTCGGTTACGATATAAAACCGAATTTCAGCGTAGAAAACGAAAAAGAAATCTCTAAACCTCCTCAAGTCCAATTCTAAAAATCGGATTTCAGATGAGAAGGCTGCTTATTCTTCCATTTTTACTCTTCTGTTCCGGGATTTTCGCGGACCAGATCCCTATTCCCAAATTGGCGCATAGGGTCACAGACCTGACTTCCACATTAAACGCGGACGAAGTTTCCGGTTTAGAAGATAAACTAAAAACATTCGAAAAACGTAAAGGAAGCCAGGTTGTCTTGGTTATCATCCCGACAACCGGAGATGAGACCATAGAACAGTATTCCATTCGCCTCGCAGAGGATTGGAAAATAGGAAGAAAGGGAACGGCAGACGGGGTCATCTTTTTAGTCGCAAAAGAAGATCGCAAAATGCGTTTCGAAATAGGAAGAGGGTTAGAAGGAGCCATACCAGACGTAGTCAGCAAAAGAATACAGTTAGAATACGTTAGACCCTTATTCAAAGAAGGTAAATATTTCGAAGGAATCGACCAAGGTATCGATAAGATACTCGGACTTATAGACGGAGAACAATTACCTGAACCAAGCTCTACCAGCTATGAATCATCAAGCAGCGAAGCGGAAGACGATAATTTCGGACTATATATAGGTGCATTGGTCGTAATAGGGATCCTAGTAGGATTCATATTCAAAAGGCTGTTCAGCCTACTCCAGGCAGGAGTTGCTACATACGCAGGATATTGGGTGGGAGGACTATTAGGATTTTCTTTAGAAGTAATGCTTCCACTTTTAGTGATCTTCTTTATACTACTATGTATCATCTACATAGCAGCCAAAAATCCAGGTTCCGGCGGAGGTTGGTCTTCCGGAAGTTCTTGGACTTCCTTTGGTTCCGGCGACTCCGGTTGGAGTTCTTCTTCATCCTCGGATGATTCTTTCAGCGGTGGTGGTGGAGATTTCAGCGGAGGGGGATCCTCTTCGGATTGGTGATTTTTATGAGCAAAAATACTTCCATAATAGAAAGACTGATCCAAAATATTTTTGCAGGAGCCTTGGACCTATTCAGGTTAGGGAACGGACCTCTATCAGGGTTTACTTTATTACGAAAATATTTCAGTCGTAAAGATCTGCGAGAGATCACATCCGCAGTCGCAGATTCCGAAAAAACTCACAGAGGAGAATTAAAAGTAGCGGTCGAAACAAAGATCCCGATTTTTCAAATATTCTCGGGAAAAACCGCAAGCGCTCGAGCCTTAGATATGTTCTCCTTCTTAAAAGTTTGGGACACCGAAGAAAATACCGGAATACTGATCTATATTCTTCTTTCCGAAAAGAAAATAGTGACCTTAGCGGATCGTGGGATCTACAAAAAGATAGGACAAGAAAAATTAAATCTGATCTCTTCTAAAATAGGAGAAGGTTTCAAATCCGGAGCATCTAAGGACGCAATATTGGCCGGAATTAAGGATCTCACGGAAGAATTGAGTAAACATTTCCCTGCCGGCAAAAAAAATCCTAACGAGATCTCGAACGAACCTTATATAGGTTGATAGATATTAGAAACTTCTAATCTTATTTACCATGGAGTAGAGACCGTTCCTGCGGCTCATGGAAAGATGTTTATCCAAGCCGATCTCCTTTAAAAATTCCAAGGACGCGGATTTGATCTCTTCTTTTGTTCTTCCTGAAAAAACCCTAAGAAGTAATGCGATCATTCCTTTTGTGATCGCAGAATCACTGTCCGCTTGGATAAATAATTTGCCTTCTTTTTCTTCCGGGACAACCCAAACCCTGGACTGGCAGCCCGGGACCAATCTATCTTCCGTTTTTAGTTCTGGGGCCAAAACAGGAAGCTCGTCCCCTATCTCGATCAGCATCTGGTATCTTTCTTCCCAGTCTGCGGCTTCCGAGAACTCGGCGATAATTTCTTTTTGAGCTTCTTCCAGAGTCGGCATCTTTTTCCCCAGGCTAATTTCTTCTAGGCTAAAAACCGTGGTTTCCTCGGAAACAAAATAATTTGGAATACTTGTGCTTGGGCAAGTTTTGTATTTTCAGGATCGTTCTTTTTAGGGATTTCTTTGTATAAAACGAGACAATTTCCTAAGAAGTTCAGGATTAAGGCATTTTTCTGGAATGATACCCGGGCCGCAGGACTTTTGATCTCTGCGACCCTTTGGTTATACTTTATATTTTCTTAATTTATTTGAACCATTTATTTCTGGCAAACTTGAACAGATAAAAAATCCCCGCCGCGATCAATGCTAAAGGAATAATATAGATCAAAGAAAGTATCAGTTTTAATCCAAGGCTTGCCAAATCGATAAATGCGTCCCCGAAACTAGGAACTTCTACCGCTTTCGGTTTTTTAGGACCGTACATATGAATGCTGATCTTGGCCCAATTAACTCTATCCAGTATTTTCCATTTTTCGAATTCAGCCGAGTCGGCGGAATCTTCCGATTGTCCTAATAATTCTTCGATCTCAGCCGCGTTTTTAGGAGTGGATCTGGCGCCAAGTTCCGTTCTTCTTGCGATCCTGATCTTCTCCCTTTTGGCATGGATCTGTTCTAATGTATAATTTTCGGTATGATCTTCTACTTGTATATTCTCGGAAGTGAGTGTGCCTAACTTCTCCAATTCCATCAAGACCTGATATAGATCGGACGACTTCACATGAATGACTGCAGTCATGCTTGGTTCGGTATCTCCTCCCCAATTCTGAAGGCTTTCGCTCTGCACGAATCCATACTTGCCTGAAAGTTCTAATAAAAATTTTCGAGCGGCGATAAAATCTTTGGTCTCGAAATTTAGATCTACCTTATATTCTAAAAGGCGCCCTATCTTTAGGTTCCCGATCTTTGGAGTGGCAAAGGTCTTGATCTGGTCCTCTGGCGCTTCTTCCCTTTCACCCGCCTTGCCGGTAAGTTTTTTCTCGGCCTCTTGCATAGGCTGCTCATCCGCAGAAGAAGGCATTGGAGCCGCTGCGGATCTGGAGCGTAGATCGGAAACATCTTCCGATTGTTTTTTGGAATTTTCGGCCTTACAGACGAAAAGAAAAGATACGATTAAGATTGAAGTTAGAAAGCGAAACATTCATTTCTCCTAGAAATCTTATACGTCCCGCATCGAACCTCGGACATATTTAAGAAACTTTCTATTAGAAACAAATGGATCGCTTTTTATTCCTTCGATTTTTATCGAATGTTCGTCCTAAATACTTTCCAAATTATTTATAGAACTGGAGCAAAGATCAGGCCCAGTTTATCAATTTCATCCCCACTTCTTCCATGAAATCCTACGATTCCCCAGCCATTAGGCGCAGAATATGTAGTGCAGGTAGAAGTAGTAGATCCTCCTGTTAAGTATCTCGCAAGGTTCGTGCGAAATTGTGCATAAAAAATCCGAGTATGACCGTTTTTTACGCCGCTGCAAAGTTTTACTTGGTCTAAATATTCTGTCGCTCCGAGACTCAAAGTTTGCAGACTTCCTCCTGTTCCTCCGTGGCTTAATACGGTTCCATTCTTTAATTGTAAAGAAACTGCATCTACCCTAGATCCCGATCTTAAACTTATTTTAGACGCAGATGGAGAAGAAGGAATGGAATCCACATCGTTGAACGCAGTACCATGCGGCCCGCCGAATGTATCACTATACACCAGATTTTTCAGTAGAAAATAATTGAATGTGGAAGAAACGGCATAATGGTCCGATAGAGGAACTCCTGTCACTGGATGAACGAATCTTGCGTCTTCTATCAAATAAGAACTAGGAGATAAGGAAATATAGGAATTCCCACGGTAGAATATTTTATCCACCACCTCGCAGCCTGGGCTTGTTCTATGACCTTCGCAGTCCGTCAAGGCATCCGCTCCTTGTGTAGGATAAGATCCTCCTCGGATCAACTGGATCCAAACATCTGTAAATCCATGATTGATAAATTCCCTGATATTATCTCCGGATCTGGTATATCTTGTATTCGTATCTCCCATCACAATGACAGCGTTCCCGGCGGAATTGGATTCTATAAAATTCAGGATTTGTAATACATTGGATCTCCTCGCGGCAAGATCCGCTTCTTCCGTACTTGCATTCGTATGTAAGTTATAAACGTCCAGAAATACTCCGGGTGCTACCGTATGCCTTGCCAAAGTAAATCCTTTAGGAGTTAAACAATCCGTTCCGTTACAAGAATTCCAATCCACTCTTTCGAAATCGGAAAAAGGAAAGTAGGAGAGAGTATTCAAACCGTCTCCGATCCCCATACCGCCGCTTGTCGCGGATCGATAAGGATGTACATCGTTTGCATACAAACTTGCATGGTAATTAAAATCTTCCTGGACTTGGACCAGATCGAACGGTGTCATCAAAGGTCCCATATAAGGAGTGTTCTCACTCGGGTGAGAACTGGAAAAAGGTTCCAATAACCCTGCCACATTATAACTGAGTAAAGAAAATGTTCCCGTCCTGTTCACGGTATCTATAACCGCAAGGTCCGAATAGTTTGTTCCGATTTTCGTCTGGTCCGCCTTCTGGATGAGCCCCAGTAAACTTTCCGTGTTTATGACCTTCTCCCCGTTACAATTGAATAGGAACCATAAGATCCCTGCCAAAAGAGGAAGCCTCTTTCTGCTTTGTTCGATTTTCATTTTGGATTCTCCGTTTTTGATATCGAACGGGCAGTATAAATATAAGTATTATATTCTAATTAGAAATTTCTTATATGGTCATTTTTTTATATTAAGGAACTCTTTTACCTGTTCCTGCTTCTAAAATTCGGAACCATTCCTCTCTTTCCAACAGAACTTGAAATGATTTAGCCGCAGATCTGATACGATCCGGTTCGTTCGTCCCTAAAACTGGGACCAATTGTGCAGGATGAAAGAGATACCAGGAAAATAGAACAGCATCTATAGTTGTGCCATTCTTCTTTGCTAACTCTTCTAATGTTTTATATAAAACAGTTTCTTGTTCCGTTTTAGGCTGAAAGACCCGACCACCGGCAGTCGGAGACCAGATCATAGGCTTAATACGTAACTCCTGGGCCTGATCAAATACTCCATTCGTTAAAGGATCCGGATAAAATGGATGGAACTCTACTTGGTTCGTGACCAAAGAAAAGTCCAATCTGGACTGTAAAAGTGAAAATTGAGAAGGTGTAAAATTAGAAACGCCGAAATGTAGAACTTTACCGCTTTCTTTCAAAGATCTGAAAGATTTAGCGATCTCGTCCGCATCCATAAGAGGATCAGGCCTATGGATCAAAAATAGGTCAATCTTATCTACATTCAGTTTTTTTAATGAATTTTCCGCCGAACTGGTCAGATATTCGGAGGATGTATCATAATGTTTTACTGAAATCCCGAGGCGATTCGGCCCAGGGAGCTGGATCCCGGCCTTGGTGACTATTTTGATCTTCTCTTTTAAACCAGGCTTAGATCTTAAAGCTGCTCCGAATTTTTCTTCGTTCCCGTATTCTCCGTATAGATCCGCATGATCGAAAGTATCTATCCCGGATTCCAGACAAACTTCTATCTTTTCTAAAATTCGACCAGTATTTGATCCTTTTGGATCCGTATGTAATCTCCAACAGCCGTAGACTAATCTGGAAAAACTCGGGCCTTCTTTAGATAATAAAATTTTCATTTTCTTTCTCCGTTAGTCAAAGGATACCCGGAAAGTATGAACGCCCTGATCCCCATATTTATATATCTATGAATAGATCGGATCCAGCATTCTTCCCAAGTTCGTCTTGCCGTTTGACTCCTTAGGATCTTCCGAACGAATTACAATAGAACTCATGGTATACGTATTTTAGAAGAAGCCACTGAATCAAGACGGATTTGTAGGAATTCCTACAAGAGTGGAAACTGGATCCAACTAAAAACGGTAAGCGTCATTAAACCGACCTCTAATTCAGAAGATGAAAAGACTTGCCTTTCCCTTCTACGGTTTTATAAAAGTTTTCATTCTCTAACGGGAGAGCCTCTATGAAAACAAATACAATTTCCCGATCTGGCAAATCCGCAATTAAGAAATTACCTGCTAACAAAACTAAGCCGAAAGGTATAGGCCGGGTAGAAAGATCTTTTTTCCCAGGAAAAGAACTCCCAAGAATTTACGGTCCTGGGGACACGAACGCTTTGGAGTCCGGATTTTTACCTGCATGGATCTCTAAAAATAAAAAATCCGTCGAAGCGGATCTGTTAGAGTACGGCGCTGTATTATTTAGAGGTTTTCAAATTTCATCCGCCCAAGAATTCGAAGACATTGCTCTCAGCTTGGACAAAAACTTGAAAACCGACTATTTGGGAACTTCTCCCAGAAATAAAGTTACTCAGTTTGTACATACCGCTAGTGAACTTCCTCCTCATTATCCGATCATGCAGCATGCCGAAATGAGCTTTTTGGACAAACCTCCCCGTAAATTGATGTTCTTCTGTGCAGTCGCGCCCAATTCACATGGAGAAACTCCGATCGCGGATCTTCGAAAAATATACGAAGACCTGGATCCTGATCTTCTGAAAAAGTTTGAAACTAAGGGAGTGAAATATATCCGCAAATACGACGGACCGAATGCTTCCCGTTATAATCTTTGGAAAACAAAACGCTGGGACGAAATGTTCTCTACCAAAGAAAAAAAGCAGGTAGAAAAGATCGCAGCACAACAAAGATTCCAAGTAGAATGGCTGCCGGAAGACGGATTAAAACTCACAAACAAGCAGGTTGCCGTTCGTAAACATCCAATCGCCAAAACAAAGGCATGGCATAATCACAGCCAAGTATTCCACCAAGACGCAGCCAGATTGGAATATGCAAAAATTCTAAAACAACAAGGAACCCTCCGAAGCCTGATCTTAGCGGGAGTATTGTATGTACTTACATTCTTAAAGAAGAAGTTAGTGGAACCTAAGGACCAGGACACAAATGTGATCTTCGGAGACGATTCGGAGATCAGCGTTTCAGAGATAGACAAGGTCAGCCAGACATTCTGGAAACATCTGTCCATATTCTCCTGGCAAAAAGGGGACGTTCTTTTGATAGACAATTATTCTGTTTCCCACGGAAGATTACCATTCTCCGGCCCAAGGGAAATTTTAGTCACCTGGACGGACTAAAATATAGTTTAAAAAAATCTAAAATATTAAACGGCAGCGGATCACTCTTCCGCTGAAGGAAATACATGCAAGATTACGATTTAGTCAGATTGAATTTCAGTCCAGGAGGACTCTTTGTCCTGAATATCTGCCTTGGACTTATCATGTACGGGGTTTCTTTAGAATTAACGATCGCCGATTTTACGAATTTAAGAAAACAACCTAAAGCAGCAATCGTAGGCCTATTCTCCCAATTGGTATTATTGCCCGCGATCACAGTAGGATTACTTTATATTCTAAAACCTCATCCTGGTTTGGCTCTTGGAATGATCTTAGTGGCAGCCTGCCCTGGCGGGAATATGTCCAATTTTATCAGTCTTCTTGCAAAAGGAAATGTCCCACTTTCCATTTCATTGACCGCGACCACAACGGTCCTTGCTTGGTTCTTTACTCCGTTTAACTTTTTCTTTTGGGGAAAATTATACTCTCCTGCCGCAGACAGATTAAAAGAGATCAGCTTAAATCCTGTAGATGTGTTTCTTTCTATTTTTCTAATATTGGTCTTACCTTTGATTTTGGGAGCTCTTACGAATCGTTTTCTTCCTAAAGTTGCTTCTTCTTTAAAAAAGCCTATGAGGATAGGATCCACAGTCCTACTCGGAATTTTTATACTGATAGCTTTCGTAGGGAACTGGAAGTCCTTCGTAGAGTTCGGACCGATTTTGTTTTGGCTGGTACTTCTTCATAACGGCTCCGCTTTAACTGTAGGATATTTTGCATCTTGGATCGCAGGTCTTGCTCATAAAGAAAGAAAAACAATCTCTTTGGAAACGGGACTCCAGAACTCGGGCCTCGGTCTTATCCTAATTTTTACATTCTTCCAAGGAATAGGATCCATGGCACTCATCGCAGCTTGGTGGGGAGTATGGCATTTGATCAGCGGACTCCTTTTAGCTGCGATCTGGGGAAGAGAGAAAACAAGTTAAAAAAGATCTTAATTGATCTTCATACTAGTCAGAGATACAGAACTTTGGATGATATCGTTGTAAAAACGGATCTCTTCCTTCTCCTCAGCCAATGCCAAAGCATATAACATAGGAAAATAATGTTCAGGCGTAGGAATAGCGATCTGCACTGCTGTTCCTAATTTTTGGTAATTCGAAAGACTCTTCCAATCCCTTTTTTGGATCAGATCTTTGAATGTTTCATTCGCATCCAATGCCCAGTCATGCGGTTTATCTTGGTTTTTCCAATCATACAAACGTAAGTTATGAACCAGGTCACCACTTCCCAAGACAAGCACACCTTGTTCTCGGAGCTTAGACAAAGACTTTGCAAATTCGTAATGCCATTCTCCGGACTTGGTTGCGTCCAAACTCAATTGAACTACCGGAATATTTGCCTTTGGATACATATTCCTAAGAACACTCCAAGTTCCATGATCCAATCCCCAAGAATCGTCTTGGATTACCTGTGCATCTTTTGATCTGGAAAGTTCTTCTGCAAGTTTTGGATCTCCGGGTGCAGGATATTGCACATCGAACAACTCCTGAGGAAATCCGTAAAAATCATGGATAGTAGGAGGGAGTTGGTTCGAGGTTACGTAAGTTCCTCTGGTAAACCAATGAGCTGAAATACTCAGGATCGCCTTAGGTTCCGGAAAATCTTTCGTGGACTCCGCCCATGTGTCGGCTAACGGATTCGGTCCGAGAGCGTTCATTGGACTTCCATGGCCTACAAAAAATACCGGTAGTTTCTGCATAATTTCCTTCTTACCTGTTAGACTTCTTGTAATTAAAATGATTACAAGATATTTCCATTTTTCTCAGGAAAATGAAAAGGATCTGGATTATTTTCCTTTGTAAAGTTCGAAAACCTTAGGTCTGATCTTGGATTTGGAAAAATGTTGGTTGGAAGCCGCTTTACCTTTTCTTAATTTTTTCTGTTCTTCCACAGGTAATGCTGCGATCTTTTGGCATTCTACCGAGCAGCAATTATCGAATTTTTCCGCGCATGATAAACATTGGATAAATAGAATATGACAGGCAGGGTTTGCACAATTTATATGCCTTGCGGATTTTTGATCGCATTGGTGGCATTCACTTAGGATCTCGCTTCCTACGGTTTCCTGGAGTCTCGCGTCGAACACGAAGTTTTTCCCTCTAAACTTGGAATCCAGTCCCTTCTCCTTAATTTCAGAAGCGTAAGAGATAATTCCTCCATGTAACTGATACACATTTTGGAATCCATGATGCTTCAAATAAGCGGACGCCTTCTCGCACCGGATCCCACCGGTGCAATACATTACGATTTCCTTATCCTTCTTATCCTGCAGAAGATCTATGATCAAAGGTAATTCTTCCCTAAACGTATCCGCCTGAGGAAGTAACGCTCCTTCGAAATGACCTATCTCCGATTCATAATGGTTTCGAACATCCACTACGATAGTATCCGAAGATTCTAATTTTTTATTAAATTCTTCCGCGTTTAAATGAGTCCCCACATTGGTGACATCGAAAGTATTATCCGCAAGACCGTCCGCTACGATCTTGTTACGGACCCGAATGTCCAATTTTAAGAATGAATAGGAATTTTGTTCCACTGCGATCTTGAATGGAACATCTTTGAATTCCTTTCTCGCATCTATAGAATCCCTGAATTTTTGAAAATTGAATTCAGGCACAGATAATTGAGCATTGATCCCTTCTCTTGCGATATAGATCCTTCCGAGTACACCCAAGGATTCCCATTCTCTGTATAGTTCGTTGCGGAGAACGTTCGGATTCTCTAAAATTACATATCTATAAAAGGAAATAGTAGTACGCCCAAAATCCTCCGCCTCTATCTTCTTTTTGAGAATATCCTTACTATAAATATTATGAAGAGGTTTATGTTTCATGAGAACGGAATATTCCTAAAAATTAGGATTTGTTGGACCTCCTAACTGGCAAGCCCAAAAACCTAAATTTAGAACATGACATTTGTCCTTCTATAATGCTTGCCCTTCCCTTCTGCCAAAAATAGATTTTGTCCCATGCCCAAATCCAAAACAGCCGCTCAAAAGAAATTATTAGGAGGAGAAGATTCCAAGGCGGAAGACGTGATCCAAGAAACCCGAAAACTCGCCGACCCCAAAGCGGTGGAAATACTCTCTCGATTTTTCAAAACAGGAAAGGGGCAATACGGAGAAGGTGATCTATTCCTAGGAATAAAGGTCCCACCTCTACGAAAAATTTCCAAATCATACAAGGGCCTTCCGTTATCCGAACTACAAAAGATCGTAAAATCCAAGTATCACGAGGAAAGACTTTTAGGATTTTTTATATTATGTGAGAAGTTCCAAAAAACTCAGGAAGAAGGTAGGAAGGAACTTCATCTGTTCTATTTAAAAAACTTAAAATACGTGAACAATTGGGACATCGTGGATCTAAGTTCCAGAGAATTGATCGGAGATTATCTTTTAAATAAGAAAAGGGACATCTTATACAAGCTAGTTAAATCCAATAATATGTGGGAAAGAAGGGTTTCCATCATCTCCACCTATGCTTTTATTCGCAAAGGAGACTTTAAAGATACCTTAAAGATCTCGGAACTATTATTAAAAGATACAGAAGATCTAATCCATAAGGCAGTCGGTTGGATGCTAAGAGAAGTCGGTAATAGAAGTCTCAAACCGGAGACCGACTTTTTGGATAAACATGCTCATAAGATGCCCAGGACCATGCTTAGATATGCGATTGAAAAGTTTCCGACCAAGTTAAAGTCGAAATATATGAAGGCAGGTAAGGAATAAAAGACCTTTAATGCTATGCCGCATAAGTGGCTTTGAATTCATGGAAGAAACGATACCTGAGCCTAAATCTTTCCTTTATGTTTAAATAGGACCATTCTATAAAGATCCAAGCTCTTAGCCAGACAGGCACAATCGTGGGGATACCGTGAAAACTTACACGGGAATATCCTAGGAGCAATCTTTGAAACCCAAAAAAACATTCCATGAACTCGGACTATCCGAGGACGTCTTAAACGCAGTATCCGATCTTGGATTTACGGAACCTTCTTCCATTCAATCCGAAGCGATCCCTCTTATTCTTTCCGGAAAAGACGTAATCGGTCATTCCCGTACTGGAACAGGTAAAACAGCGGCATTTGCAATTCCAAGTTTAGAAATATTGGAAGAAGGAGAACAGTCTCCCCAAGTATTAGTACTCTGCCCTACCAGAGAATTGGTGGTCCAAGTTGCGGAAGAGTATAGAAAATTAGGAAAATATAAAGAAGATTTTCAAGTAGCTGCAATCTATGGTGGAGACGATATCACCAAACAATTCAAGGCATTAAAAAGAAAACCGCAAGTGATCGTAGGAACCCCGGGAAGGACCATGGATCATATGGACCGCAAGACCCTGGATCTGAGAGAGATCAAAATGGTGATCCTGGACGAAGCTGACGAAATGTTGGACATGGGATTTTTAGAGGACATGGAGATCATCCTTGCAAAAGTTCCGGAAGAAAGACAAACCATTCTATTCTCGGCAACTCTTTCCGCAAAGGTGATGGGGATCACTAAAAAGTTCCAAAATTCCCCTAAGATCGTAGACGTCACAGGCGGAAAAGCGGACAGGCCTAAGATCAAACAGATCTACTTCGAAATGAGAGAAGGCCTCAAGTCAGAGGCATTGATACGTCTTTTAGAATACCATACTCCAAAGGCTTCATTAGTATTTTGTAATACAAAAGTCAGAGTGGACGAACTTGTGGAATTCCTGAAATCCAAAGGAGTATTCTCCGAGGGACTACATGGAGATCTTTCCCAAAACCAAAGGAATAAGGTAATGTCCGGGTTCCGTTCGGGATTGGTAAGCGTTCTTGTAGCAACGGACGTAGCAGGAAGAGGGATCGACGTAAGCGATGTAGAAGCGGTAGTCAATTACGATATTCCAAGAGATTCTGAAGACTATGTTCACCGTATTGGCAGAACGGGAAGGGCCGGAAGAAAAGGACTCGCACTCAGTTTTGTTTCCAATAAAGAATTCAGAACATTACGCAAGATCAAAGAAGACCATGAATTCGAGATGGAACTAGGAAAAGTTCCCGATATTGCAGAACTCACTGAAAAGAAATTTTTAGAATATTCTCATATAGTAAAAGAAGTTTCGGAAGAAGGAGACGTTTCCGAGTATTCCAAACTTGTAAAAAAACTTACTTCTGAAGGAATTCCTGCAGAACGTCTAGCGGCCGCACTGTTCAAATTGGCTCTCGCGGAAAAGTCCGAAAAATTCGACTCTGATGTACGTTTCGACCAAGACCAAAGAAGTTTCCGAGAAAAAGAAGGTTCTTCCCGCAATGATCGAGACAGACGTTTTGGTGGAAAATCAAATCAGAAAGGAAAACGGGATCACAAAGATAAAAACCGAAACTCCAATCGATTCCATCGCGGTGGAGCTAGCAGCGGCGGCGGTAAAAAAGGGTCAGGCTCCGGTTCCGGCGGCCCTTCTCGCAAAAAAGGAAAACGCTAATTTTCTAAATTTTCACAAAGGACCCTAGATTTGTCCGGGGTCCCCATAAAATGGAAATTCTATCCTGGAAATAGGTATCCTGAATTGTACCGAATTCCAAAAAGGAGTCAAAATGGAATTTGCAATCGTATTACTCACCGGTCTTCTCATAGGTTTTGGTCTGGCATTCTTCTTAGCCAAAGCTCTTTATTCCAAAGAGTCTGGGATCAATCCGAGTGAGCATGAAAAGTTAAAATTAGAAAGAGCGGGACTTCTCACCTCCGAACAAAGATCCAAGGAAAGGATCCTTCAGTTAGAAAAAGAGTTCAAAGAGAATTCCGAAAAAACGGAAAAAGCGATCGGCTATTACCAAGCCATGAAAAAGGAATCCGATCTTTTGAAAGAAAGACTGGAGAACCAGAAAAAAGAATTCGAAGAACTCATGTCCAAGCTGGACGAAAAATTCAAACATGCGGCCAATCAGGCACTATTAGACAATTCCCAAAAATTCAACCAGCAAACCCACGAAAAGATGAATGATCTTCTTCGTCCTTTTAAGGAAGAAATAGAAAAATTCGGAGTTAAAGTAGAACTTTCCCATAAAGAGCATAAGGATGATACCGCAAACTTAAAGGCTCAGATCAATAATCTATTAGAAATGAATAAAACACTTTCTGAAGACGCCAAAAGTCTGGCCTCCGCGCTGAAAGGTAACTCTAAAACCCAAGGGGACTGGGGAGAAGGTATCTTAGAAAATATCCTTCAAAATAGCGGTCTAGTCAAAGGAAGAGAATATACCGCTCAGGAATCCGTACAAACGGAAGATGGAAGATTAAGACCGGATATAGTAGTCAAACTTCCTTCCGGAAAATCGATCGTAATAGACTCAAAAGTTTCCTTAACTGCTTATGTGGAATATGCTTCCGCAGAATCTGAAGATATCAAAAAGGCAGCGCTGCAAAGACATCTTAAAAGTTTATACGAACATGTCTCCGGATTATATAAGAAAAATTACCAGTCTCTGTACGGGATAGAATCTCTGGACTTCGTGTTGATGTTCCTTCCGGTGGAACCTTCTTATTATGAAGCTGTTCGTACGGATCCGAAATTTTTAGAAGATGCTTATGCTAAAAATATTCTGATCGTAACTCCTTCTACCTTAATGGTCTCCTTAAAGATGGTGGCAAATCTTTGGAGAAAAGAAAAACAAAACAAGAACTCGGAACAGATCGCGGAAGAATCCGGTAAGATGTACGATAAGATCGTAGAGATCGTAACAGCATTAGAAGTTCTAGGAAAATCAATCGATAAGTCCAAAGACAATTATGATGCAGTGCTCGGAAAATTAAAGTCCGGAAGAGGAAATCTATTAGGGAGAGCGGAGAATATTCGTAAACTTGGGGCCAAAGTCCGTAAGTCATTGGATTCCGCTTCCGAAGATCCTCAAGACGATGCAGAAGAGACCTTATTCTTAAATGGAGAATGATCTAAAAATTTAAGCTAGATCCGGACCGGGCTGCACTTTTACAGTCGAAGAATAAATTTGTTCCGTGCAACGTTTTAAGTATAAGTTCGCGGCCCTGTCTCCGGAGTAAACTCTCAAAGCCTCTCTGAAAGATTCTCCTGAATCCAAATATTTTCCGTAATAAAACAGCTCCACTCCCCTTTCAAAATTACTTTTGGATCTTAGGAATGCTTCTTTTTCTGTTTTGCTTAAATGATCTCCCAGTTCATAGATCGCTCTATGTGCTTCTTTTCCTCTAAACTTAAGTTTATCCAATTTACGAAGTAAAAAGTTTTCCGGGGATTTTAGTTTAGAATAAGTATCTTCGCTGATCAATATACTAGAACCGTAATATTTATTCAAAGCTTCCAATTTAGAAGCGAGATGGACTGCATCGGAGATCACTGTACTTTCCATACGATCTCCCGAACCGACCAGACCCATCATCAAAGAACCTGTGTGTATCCCTATCCCGACTCCGATCGCACGATTTCCTTGGGCCATTCTTCTCTGGTTATAATCCAAAATGCGATTCTGCATGGAGATGGCTGCATTTACCGCGTCGTCTGAACTTTCCGGAAATAGGGCCATGATCGCATCTCCGAAATACTTATCCACAAAACCATGATTGGAATGGATCAGAGGTTCCATCTCTGAGATATAAGAATTTAATAATTCAAAACTTTCCTTGGAATCCAGACTCTCCGAAATTTCCGTAAAAGATCTGATATCCGCAAATAGGATGGTCATCTCTTTTTTGATCTGATCCCCCGGCCTCATATCCTCCAGCTTTCCTTTTCCTAAAAATTCCAAAAAAGAAATAGGAACAAATCTACTGTAAGTCTCGTTCAAGCGCTGCAGACGATCCGAAAGTTTTTCCTTTTCTCTGTATAGGTCCCTATATCTGGAAGATAGAATGAATGTCTGAGTGAGAATCGCCACAAACAGTCCGATCGGGATAATAAATCTAGCGAATATGATCTGTCTTGCCGCAAGCATATCGAAAATCCCTGCAATAATCAAAGCAAAGATCGCAAATCCGATAGGAAGAGAATATTGTTCTCTATGAACGATCGCCCTAAAAAGTACTACGATCGCAAATACCACACCGCCTAAAAAGACAAATTGAAAATAAGGAACAGGCCTGGAAGGAATAGGAAAAGGAAATAATGTACTTAAAGAAAATGTAAATGAGATCAGATAAAATAATAACATCCATATTCGAGGAAAATAGGCAGGAAAGGAATGCCTGAGAAAATGAAGCCCTAAGGGTAAGGCGGCATACATGGTCAGATATTCCAAATTCATGGAAAGAGGATAATCCGCCCAAGGGAAATAGAATTGGATCAGTTTTTCCTCAGTCACGAATAAACGTAAAAATAAACAAAAACAGAATAATGCAAATACCAGAGGAGTACGATCCTGCCTTCTCAGAAAGAAAAGACCGAGATGGTAAATTGTGGACATGAAAAAAAGTCCGGAGAGAAAAAGGTCCCAGTCCCGAAGTATTAGAGTTTCTTTATAAAGAGCCCTCGCGTCACCGAAACGGATATCAAACCAAAGCCCGGTCAACCTATGATGAAAATTAGAAATTTTGAAACTAATATCCACTTCCTTTGTGGACTCGTCCCATTCATAATACACCGGCCTATTGTCGGGAGAGCTGGTTTCAAAAGAAGTTCCCGGTTCTCCTGAACTTCCCGCAGAAACACCGTTGATCAAAATTTCAAAAGCAGTCGCCTGGTGTTTGGAATAGATCGCTAAACGTCCATGCTTTTCCGGAAGAAGTATTTTTAATTTAAGAAGCGCATAACCGGAACCGGGCCAAACTCCGGGGATCTTACGAAATTCCGGAGACTTTTCCGAATTAGGATCCGCCTGAAATGTATTCGGGAAAAAAGCCCAATCTCCCTGCAGATTGAATGTAGGGTTGGATCTATAATCCCAATGGGTTAAATCTAAGATCCCTTTTTGAGCAACCGGTGCATCCGAAGATGAGCAAGAGACTAAGAAGATACAGAAAATTATAGAAAGTAAATATTGAAATCGGAAAGCTGTCGGCTCAGGACCCATCGTTTTTATCGCTCATTGATCTATGAAAACGACAACTTTGTCAAGATAATATGAATTTCCTTTTTTTTCTTTACCCTTTTCAGTAGAAAACTAACGTAATTCAAATGTTTCGAAACCGTTTCAAAATAAATGTAATTCTCTTAACCCTGTTTGGTATTCTCATAAACTGCGGAGACGGTTTAAGAGGAAAGCCGACTCCTGCGATCCCGGAACTGGCAGGATTTTATGTGAATGAAAGATCCAAAGAATGGTTCGAAAACGGAAAGATCAAAATACAAACTCTTTGGATCCGGCGTACCGCAAAAGGAGAGATGGAATTCAGTCATCAAATATTGATCAGACTCCAATTCAGTCTGAGCGAAAACAGAGAAGAGTTAAAAGTTAAATCCGGAAAATTACTAACTAGCGATAGAGAACTTTTATTTTTCGAAACAAATGGCAAAGAGTTCCATCGTAACTATCACGGACAAAATACGAAAGATCCTAAAAGCTGGGCAATCCGTTCCTTCGGACCATTTATGAAGGTAAAAGATTTTAATAAATTAATAGGAGAAGGAACCGGAAGATCCGCTGAACTTGCTCAAGACAAAAACTCGATCGTATTTTCTAACGGAGACGTTTATAGAAGGATAGGAAATCCACTCTTAGGCAGGATCTCCATCAATCTAGGAAAATTCAAAAAGACCATCGATAACGAAGCGGCAGGGGTAATATTATTTCCTTTAGATGCGGAAGCATTCCCGCAAACGGAAGGAAAACAAAACTTCTTCGCGCTATTTTCCACTACGGATAATGTAGCCGCAGGAACTCCAATCAAGATCTCTGAATTCCCAGGCCAGGTACAAGAAGTTTTCGAACATGTAGCCGTGGTAGAATTGAATAAAATGAGGCCCGGGATCGCTGCTCCTAGTATCCAAAACTTCTCTTCCGTAATTTTAGACGGAGTTGTGGATACTAAAACATTCTCTCAAAAAGAGAGCACTGACGAATTGATCAGAAGATTAAAACAAGACCCGAATGTTTCTAAAGAGGAATTGATCCGGGAATTGGAAAAACTTAAGAGCAAAGAGTAAAGCCGCTTTTTTCCTTAAACCCGGCCTTGAAAATTATGATACTTTTCCGGATGATTTCCGGGAAAGTATTTGTAGTCCTCCAACGATATCCTTTCTTTTTCCACCCAGGATGGAAAAAAAATCCTCATCAAAATCTTCCACAACTTTGACAGCTTGTTTTAATACCTTCTGACCTTCCGGAGTGGTCTTCACTAATTTTGCGCGGGTATCGGTCTCATGAGAGATACGTTTCACTAACTTTTTGGATTCAAGAGTTCTAAGTACGGTAGAAGTAGTCATAGGATCCGTTTTAGCCCGGTCCGCAATTTTGATCTGAGTAGTCTCTTCCTCATGGAGTTCCAACCAATGTGTAACCGCTAAAAGAACAAACTGAGCATGGGTAAGATCCAATGGTTCTAAAACTTTTCGGATCTCCCTTTGCCAAAGATTCGTGACCTGCCATAACAAAAATCCAGGACTATCGTCGGATTTATCGTATCTGAATATTTTGTCCTTAGACACTTCTACCATCCTTTTAGAATTTAAGACTTGGAGATCTCCTCTCTGACTAATTCGGAGAATCTGCGGATCTCTTCTTCCATTCCTTTTGCCTGCTCTTCTCCCAAAATCTTTTTCCAAAGAAAACCCAAAGGCCCGGAAATACTCAGCTCCACCTTGATATCCGTTCCTTCTTGGTTTGGCTTAAAGAAATGTATAAATTTCATTTTGGCTCCAGGAAGGCTAGTCACATCTCCGAATACGAATGGTTTCTCGGATTCAGTGATCAGAACCTTGCATGCGAATCCTCCCCTTGGTTTCAGGACGAATTCCTTACCTACGGAAACTTCTCCTTCTATTTTGGTCCACTCTATATCGGAATCCCATTTGGACCAATTGGAAACATCCGATCTTGCTTCCCAAAGTGATTTAGCATCTATTCCTTTTACCGTTGTATTATACTCATACTTCCACATCCTATTCCTCCATATAATAAGCGAACTTACCATCTGGATCCTTATATAATAAGCGCACATATTATGCAAGCAATATAATAAGCATACTTACTATATTAGGGATAAAAAAAACGCCTCCAAACGGAGGCGCATCCTATTTTACGAGATCGAAATCGGCTTCTTATTGATTACTTTTTGCGTTGGAAGCCATTTTTAGGTAATAACCGTTAGTATCATACCAAGTTTGTCCCAGGTATAATGCGTTGGTTGCTTCTAAGTGATCCACTCCAGTGGTAAGAACTCCGTAAGAAGGACCACCTTTCCAGGTTCCCCATCTTTGAGAATCGTCCGGAACCACACCGTCATTCCATATACTTTGTCCGTAGAAAGGAGCTCCGATGGAACAAATAGGCGCAAGAAGTCCCATAGCAGGGTGTTGGATAAGATCATTACCGATCATATAAGATCCGTAAGAGAAATACTTAACTCCGGAAGCATTCGGAACGCTTGCGTTAAAAGCAGTAGCTCCGCTTACAGTAAGAAGTTTTAACGCAGCAACTGCGTTTTGGCTGGATTGTCCGTAAACAACTCCTACCAAAGTATTTACAACGGTTCCTACATAAGGAAGTGCCCAATTCGGGATTACAGCTTCTATCACGCTTGCAACAGGGCTTCCCTTGTGAGGAGTGTTGATTGTGGTGAGAGTTGCTACTTTACTTGCAAAACTAAGATTCGAAACAAGATAACGAGCGTCCAATCCACCTTGAGAATGTCCAAGGATATGGACTTTTCCGGTGTAGTTATTTGCTGCCATCGCAGTTTGGATTGCCGTTTTTAACTGAGCTGCTCTTGCTGCAGAAGAGTTTGTAGCAGTTACAGTAGGAGTAAGAACAGTGGCTCCTTGGGATTGAAGATAAGCTGCGTTTCCGCCCCAATAATCAACAATACCAGTAGATTTACCCCAACCGAAAATACCATGAGTCAATACGATTGGATAAGCTCCAGCTAGAGGCTTACTTGAAGAACCTCCACCAGACGCGCTCACTGCTCCCGCTGCTAGGAATAGAACCCCAGCTACCATTAACTTTGCTCTTTTTAACATTCTCCTTAACCCTCTTCTTTTAAACTATTCTCTCTACGGATCTCACTCCCCTGGGCTTTGCCTCTTTAGGAAGGAGTTCTTTTTATATATAACAAACAGTTGAATTAATTTTTTAATTTCGAACGTTTGCTATTTGAACTTTTGTCCAGCTTTTCCTGAACTCAAGTTCACAAAGGGAAATATAGAACAGTGTTAAATTGTCAATTGAGAAAATAAGAGAATTATAAGTGTAGATGAAAAAATAATCTTAAATCGATCGTTCGATTAAGAATAAATAAAAAGAATATTCTAAAATTATAATATGTTTTATACCATTTGGTGTAGCAAAAACTCTGTAGCGGTCGATACAAAACTCAGTATAAGAACTCAGTTTAGCGAGACGCACAAAAAAGGCCCGCTTAAAGCGAGCCTTCTTCTTTAAATAACCTTTAGAAAGAAATTATTTGGCAGCGCGCTTTCTTGCGTTTGCATCCAAATGTCTTTTACGAAGACGCATACTCTGAGGAGTTACTTCCAGAAGTTCATCATCGTCCAAGAACTCGATATTCTGCTCTAAGCTGAACTTACGAGGAGGAACTAATCTGATCGCCTCGTCCGCTCCGGAAGATCTTACGTTAGTAAGCTTTTTCTCTTTTACCGGGTTCACTTCCAGGTCATTATCTCTGGAGTGGATACCTATGATCATTCCCGGATATACAGGAGTTTGAGGATCGATGAGTAATTCTCCCCTTTCCTGGATTTTCCAAAGTGCATATCCTGTGGTTTCTCCTGAGTCCATGGAGATAAGTGCACCGTTCTTTCTTCCGGGAATTTCTCCCTTATAGGTGTCGAATCTTAGGAATCGGCTGGATGCCACTCCTTCTCCCTTAGTTTCAGTTACGAAGTAACCTCTGAATCCGATGATACCTCTGGTAGGAATTACGAATTCCACTCTGGTCATTCCGGACGGATGAGCATCCATTAACTGAAGCTCTCCCTTTCTACGGTTTAATTCTGCAATAATACTTCCGGTGAATTGGTCAGGTAGATCCATTACTAGATACTCGTAAGGCTCTAGTTTTTCTCCGTTTTCTCCCTTCTTGATGATTACCTCAGGACGGGAAACTTGTAGTTCGAAACCTTCTCTTCTCATTGTTTCGATCAATACGGAAAGATGTAATTCTCCTCGGCCTAAAACCTTGAAGCGGTCTTTGTCTTCCGTTTCTTCCAAACGCATTGCTACGTTTGTTTCTAATTCTCTGTCCAGACGTTCGCGGATATTTCTGGTAGTTACGAACTTACCTTCCTTACTCGCGAAAGGAGAATTGTTTACCATAAAATACATGGATACGGTTGGCTCTTCTACTTCGATAGCAGGCATTGGAGCCGCTTTACCAGGCTCACAAACTGTGTCCCCGATAAATACATCAGGTAATCCTGCGATGGAAACGATATCTCCAGCTTCTGCCTCATCGATCTCGTTCCTTTTGAGTCCTTCGAAGTTATAAAGTTTAGTGACCTTTAAAACTTGGGTTTCGTCCCTGCCGTTCGGTTTAGGGGAAACTTGGATTACGCTCATTCCTTTTTGGAGTTTACCGTTATAGATCTTACCGATTGCGATACGGCCTACGTAATCATTATAATCCAAAGAAGTAACTTGGAATTGTAGAGGAGCTTCTATATTCGCTTTAACAGGAGGTACATGTGAAAGTACAGTATCTAAAAGTGGATCCAAATTGGTTCCAGGAGCATCTTCTAATTGGCTGACCGCCCAACCTTGTTTTGCAGAAGCATAAACGATCGGGAAATCCAATTGTTCGTTTGTAGCTCCTAAATCGCTGAACAAGTCGAAAACCATATCGACCACAGCGTCAGGACGAGCTCCATCTCTATCTATTTTATTGATAACTAAAATAGGTCTATGTCCTAATTGAAGGGACTTACCTAATACGAATCTGGTTTGAGGCATGGGTCCGTCGAATGCGTCTACAAGAAGAAGACAGGAATCCGCTGTGGAAAGAACTCGCTCCACCTCTCCTCCGAAGTCCGCGTGACCTGGTGTATCTACTACGTTGATACGTGTGCCTTTATAAACAACTGCTGTGTTTTTGGCCTTGATCGTGATCCCTTTTTCTTTTTCGAGATCGTTATGATCCATGATTCTTTCACCGTCTTCTTTTGCAGTAACTGCGCCTGTTTGGCGTAAAATACCGTCTAGAAGGGTTGTTTTACCGTGGTCAACGTGTGCGATAATGGCGATATTGCGGATTTCCATGCTATGACCAAAATTTACGTAAGGGCCAGGGTGACAAGGTGGAATTTTAGGAAATTCTTTTCAATAAGATGAAAAAGAACGCGCGAAATCGCTATTAATAACCGGTTTTAAACGATCCTAAGATTCTTAATGTTCAGGCAGCGGGATCCTTTCAGTCTCCCCCGGCACATGAGCAAATCGATCTTCTTTCCAATCCACTTTTGCTTGTTCTATTCTTTCCAGAGAGCTGGATACAAAGTTCCAATACATATGCCTTGGAGTAGAAAGTGGGGTCCCGCCTAGAAGAACAATTCGAGAAGTTTCTTCCGCTCTGAATTTTACTGCCCCACCTTTTGGATAGATTGCCATGTCTCCTATGGAGATGATCTTTCCTTCTGCGTCAGCCTTACCTCTGGCAACATAAATGCCTGCTTCTTGTTCGGAGGGAACAGGCAGTTCTACTTCTGCGCCGGCCTCAACTTCCAGGTCCGCATAGAATAAGGGAGAATATACTTTAACTGGGGAAACTTCTCCCATAAAAGAACCTGCGATCAATCTGAGTTCCCAGCCTCCACCGCTGACTGTTGGCAATTCTTCTCTTTCATGATGAAAAAATTCAGGAGAGGTCTCTTCGAATTCTTTTGGCAATGCCACCCAGGTTTGGATACCTTCTAAAATGTGAAATTCAGGATCTAATTTAGATCTTTCGCTATGAACAATTCCGGAACCTGCAGTCATCCAGTTCACTTCGAATGGGCGGATATCCTCTACTTTTCCTATACTATCTCTATGAGTGATCACTCCGTCGTACAGATAAGTGACTGTGGCAAGACCTATATGAGGATGAGGACGAACTACAATTTCGGTTCCTGTCTTGATGGGAAGTGGACCCATATGATCCAGAAAAACAAAAGGTCCCACATTTCTGGCTTCGATCTGTGGAAGTACCCTTCTTACAAAAAAACCGTCTCCCAAATCTTTTTTCTTAGCGATAAGATATCTCATAATAGTATAGACTATTAGATCCGATTCCCGGCAATCTAAGCAAGATTTAAAACCCGAATTCTATTTGTTCGGGTTAAAAATACTTCGAACCTCTTCTTGAGATATTTTAGAAAACTAAAATGTATCAGTTCTAAAATTTAGGGATCTATCCCAAACTGGAATCCTGGGAATAATCTGCTTTTCCCGTCGGAGTACAATATCCATTTGTCTCCTTTGTTTTCCCAAATTTCCACCCGGGAAGAATCAGGATCTAACACCCAATATTCCTTTACGCCCAATTTCAAATACCGGTTTGCTTTTCGGCCTAGATCGGCGGTTTTTGTGGAAAAGGATAAAACTTCGGCAATCAGATCCGGAACACCTTCGATCCATTTCCTAGTGTCCGCAGAATTATCCGGAAGAAGAAGGGAAATATCCGGCCGCAAAACATCTCCTCCATCCGGGAAAAAAACATCCACATCGGATATAATTTTGACTAATGGATCGTTTTTAAGAAAGGTCCGAAGAGAGAAAATAAAATCTCCCTGGACGGAATTGTGTTTATAGAAAGGAGAAGGCGCCACGTAAAGAACACCTTCTACCATATCATAACGGAAACCGTCGTCTTCGAGGTTCTTATAGGATTCAAGGTCCACCCGTAATTTATGATAACGGGGAGTATTTTCCAGAGTAGGAGCGAACATGTTTCGATTATAGGAGTAAGCATATCGGTTGGTCAAGGACAACCTCCTAAAACTTACCGGGTCTAGATCAGAAAAACTGCGCGCGAAAAAATAGAATGGAATCACTTTTCCGGAAAGGCCTCTTGACGGAAAGATCAGCAGAATAGCCCCCCAAAACCCTTGACACCGGCTCGGACCGGTCAAAACTGGTCAAAACTCGAGAAAACTAGGCCAGTAATCATGTTCGCGATCATCTCTGTCGGCAACCGACAATTCAAAGTCACTCAGGATCTTGAATTCCTGACTGAAAAAACCGGTAAAAATGCCGGTGATACCTTCGATGCTAAGGTTCTACTATTCGCTGAAAATAATAAGGTCCATATCGGATCTCCGGAACTCAAATCCGCTAAAGTCTCCCTGAAAGTATTGGAAGATGTAAAAGGAGAAAAAGTGAGAGGATACGTTTACAAAAAACGTAAGAACTCTCAGAGAACCTGGGGACATAGACAACAACTGCAAAAAGTTAAGGTAGTTTCTCTTTCGGCAGTTTGATCCGGATTAAGATACTCCGAAAAGGAGAAGAGATCCTTGGTTTGGAATCTTCCGGGCACGCTTCTAAGATGCACGGATCCAAAGGACAAAATCTTCTCTGCGCCGCTGTCGGAGTACTCATCCAAACTCTTTACTTACATTTAAGCAAAGAAGGTTTGGCAGAAGAAGCGGTGATCGGAGACGGACTCTTGGACTTCAAGATCCTCTCCGGAAAAAAGACCGATCCGATTGTTCTTACGAGTTTTGATCTCGTGAAAAGTGGATTGGTCAACTTGAAGGAACAATATCCTTCGGAAATTGAACTCATAGGAGAATAAACATGGCACATAAGAAAGGTGGCGGTTCATCCAAAAACGGACGCGATTCCCAATCCAAACGTCTTGGTGTAAAACGTTTCGGAGGAGAGTTGGTTTTAGCGGGCAATATTCTTGTTCGTCAAAGAGGAACCAGACTGAACGCCGGAAAAAACGTTGGTGTAGGTAAAGATCATACACTTTACTCTCTGGTCGAAGGTCACGTTAAATTTGAACAAGTTTCCAAAACTAAAGTTCAAGTTTCCGTTTACCCGAAATAAGCATTAGATCTCAGATTTAGTGCGTGGAAAAAGAAAGGCCTTCCGGGGATTTTTTCCTCGAGCCTTTCTTTTTTTATTTTAGGGCCTTAGGTTCACATGGAAAAGTTTTTAGATGAAGTACTGATCGAAGTTACCGCCGGACATGGTGGAGCCGGATCCATGCATTTCAGAAGAGAGAAATATGTGGAATTCGGGGGACCTGATGGTGGTGACGGAGGAATTGGCGGCAATATTATCATGCGCGCTAACCTTTCCATGGTTACCTTAGATCGTTATCTTACTAAAAGAAGATTCAGGGCCCAGGACGGATTTCCAGGAGAAGGCAACGAAAGATCCGGTAAAAAGGGAGAGGATCTAATCCTTTTTGTCCCGCTTGGAACGCAGGTATTCGACGAAGAAAGCGGAGAACTACTTTACGATTTTGTAAAGGACGACGGAGAATTCCAAGTTGTCAAAGGCGGGAGAGGAGGAAAAGGGAACACCCATTTCAAATCTTCTACCCACCAAACTCCTAAATTTTCCCAACCTGGAGAAGATGGAGAATATAAACATCTACGCCTCAGCCTAAAACTTTTGGCAGATGTCGGAATTGTAGGACTTCCTAATGCAGGAAAGTCTACCCTACTTTCTAAAATTACGGAAGCTCATCCTAAGATCGCAGGATATGCGTTCACTACTCTTGCTCCCAACCTAGGTGTGGTTAAAAGAAAAGGAGATATCTACCGTTATACTATGGCGGATATTCCCGGGATTATAGAAGGCGCGAGCAAAGGTGTTGGCCTCGGACTTTCCTTTTTAAGACATATAGAAAGAGTAAAAGGTATATTATACGTTTTTGATGCAGCTGCATTGGATATTATAGAAGATTTCAAAATGCTCCAGGCAGAATTGAGATCTTATAATCCGGAACTTCTGAACCGACCCCACTTGATCGTTTTAAATAAAATAGATATCTGGGAAGACCAGAGTTTCACGGAAGAATTACTCAAGTCAGTTTCTTCTTTGGGAAGAGTGATCCCGATCTCCGCCCAAAAAGAGATCAATTTAGAAGAATTACTTTCCGTAATGGATTCCACCTTCTTCCAAAAAGAATTGGAAGAATTACATTTTAACGAAGAAGAACACCGGGAAAATTCAGATGAATCGAAATGATCTGAACGAGAGAATTAAAACATCCAATAAAATAGTAATTAAGATAGGTTCCGCAAGACTTTCAGGCTCGGAAGAGGAAGTGAATGATTTCCTTTTCAGTCTGGTTTCGGACATACGCTACCTAAGAGATCTTGGAAAACAAGTGATCCTAGTTTCCTCCGGAGCGATCGCAAGAGGAAGAAAACTTTTATCCACACTTCCAAACTCGGCAGAAGCAGGAGAATCTCTTCCGGAAAAGCAAGCTCTGGCTGCAATGGGCCAAAACCGCTTAGTGAACTTATACGATAGTTTTTTTTCTAAGGTAAATCTTCCGATCGCTCAGATACTTTTCGGTGTTCTGGATATGGAGAATCCGGAAGGATTCAAAAATCTAAAAAATACATTCGGACAACTTTTAGATTGGGGCATTCTACCGATCGTAAACGAGAACGACTCGGTCGCCACGGAAGAAGTAAAATTCGGAGATAACGACGTTCTTTCCGCTATAGTAAGTCTAATCGTAGAAGCGGATCTTCTGATCATTCTCACAGGTGTGGAAGGTTTTTTAAAAGATGGAAAACTCATCCCTTTCTTGGAAGAAGTAGGAAAATCCGAACTTTCCCAAGCGGGAGGCCCAAGCGGCCCAGGAACCGGAGGAATGTATACAAAACTCAAGGCGGCTTCTATCTCCAGCGAGGCAGGAATTCCTTGCGGGATCATAGACGGGAATCTTAAAAATTGCGTGCGTGAGTTTATAGAAACGAATACACTAGGGACATTGGTTGTCTCTAACGGTAAGAAGAAAAACTTTTCGGAGGAGGAAATTAAATCCATTCTCCGAGCCAAACGTAACGGAGGCCAGGAATGATCCAAAGATCCGCAGAATCCATCTACGTGGACGAACTTTGTAAATCCGCGAAAGATGCTTATAGACAAATCCGATCCATCCATACTTCCCAAAAGAATAAGGTTTTGGAAAAACTTGCAGCTGCTTTGGTTTCTCGAAAATCCGAAATTTTAAAAGAGAATGTTAAAGATCTGGAAGCAGGAAAATCAAAAGGATTATCTTCCGCACTTTTGGATAGATTGACCTTGGATGAAAAAAGGATCCAAGGACTCGCTAACGCAGTTTTAGAAATTAAGGCTCTTCCGGATCCAGTGGGAGAAACCGTAAGAGGTACCACTCTTCCGAATGGAATTCGTTTAAATACAAAAAGAGTTCCCTTAGGTGTGGTCATGGTGATCTACGAATCCAGACCGAATGTTACCATCGATGTAGGAGCTTTATCTTTTAAATCAGGGAACGCATGTATTTTGAGAGGCGGCTCGGAAGCGATCCACTCCAACACCATTCTTGCAAAAATTTTCCAAGATTGTTTAAAAGAAAAAGGTCTGCCCCCGAATGCAGTCACCTTCGTTGATAGAACGGAAAGAGAATATATGATCCCTTTCCTAAAACAAACTTCTTATATAGATATAGTAGTTCCAAGAGGCGGAGAAGGTCTCATCCGTTTTGTTTCGGAAAATTCTCTTATTCCTGTGGTAAAACACGATAAGGGAGTGGTGAATCTTTATATAGATAGATCAGCGGATCCTAAAAAAGTTTTACCGATTGCAGTTAATTCCAAGGTACAAAGGCCTGGAGTTTGTAACGCCGCGGAAAATTTAATTATACATTCCGAATATCCGTATACTAAAGAATTATTAGAAGGACTCGCGTCCAAAGGTGTACAGCTTCTTTTAGATCCAAGATCATTAAAAATTTTTCCTCAAGGCCAACCTGTTAAGGAAGAAGATTATCTAGAAGAATTTTTAGATCTAAGATTTTCAGTCAAAACAGTGGATAAGATAGAAGAAGCGATCGAATTCATTGAGGCAACTAGTTCCGGTCATACGGAAGCGATCGTGACTGAGGATGTAAGTGCTGCTAATTTTTTTAGTCGTTCCTTGGACTCCGCTGCGATATTCGTGAATATTTCCACTCGTTTTCATGACGGTGGAGAATTCGGACTAGGAGCAGAAGTTGGAATTTCAACAGGGAAACTGCATGTAAGAGGTCCGATGGGACTTGTACATCTTACAACAACCACTACATATGCGGAAGGAGAAGGACAGGTCCGAGGATAAGGGACCTTCTTCTTTTTGAATGAACTCTTCCGGTCTGGTCGGAGTTTTTGGCGGGAGCTTTGATCCTCCTCATCTAGGCCATGCAGAAGTTGCGTCCAGTTTTTGGCAAAATTTTCCGAATGCAAAAGAACTTCTGATCGTTCCGAACCATAGTTCTCCCTGGAAACAGAATAAAAAAACTCCTCCTCAATTGATCCTGGATCTTGTTAAAGCTCAGTTCCAAAATTTTCCGAATACGAAAGTTTGGGACTGGGAGATCAAAAGAGAAACTCCCAGTTATACTGAGGAAACTATTTTAGAACTTTTGAAAGTGAAACCGGATGCAGGGCTCGTACTTCTGATCGGAGAAGACAATTATTCCGAATTCCATAAATGGAAAAATTGGGAGAATATTTTAGATAAGGTACATTCTCTTTTGGTATTCAGAAGATTTTCAGAATCCATTCCCCAAAATAGGAACCTGCAAAAATTCCGAAATAAGATCGTATTTTTACAAAATCGCATCATAGAAGCAGCTTCCATAGATTTAAGAGAAGAACTTCCCAAATGTATTTTGGAGAATAGTAAACCGATTGCATTGTCGGCTGAAGTGTGGGATATCATACTTAAGAATAGATCTTATTGTTAAACGGCAATCTCCCACTTGAATCAGATGCTTCCGAACACTACCCCAGAACAGATAAAATATTTTACCGATATTGTCCCGAATGAGATCACAAAGACCCGTTGGGAACATAGTCTTCGTGTGGCAGAGATCGCTGAAGAACTCGCAAGAATCCATTCTCCGAATGAAACCAAGGAAGCTTATTTAGCAGGTGTGGTTCACGATATCACCAAACAAAAAACCAAAGAATTCCATTTGGAACTTTTTGCCAAACTGGGAGACTCTGAATCCCCTAAACTTCCGGAAGCAGCCTGGCATTCCAGATCCGCTGCTTATTATTTGGAAACGGAATACGGTTTAAAAACAAGATCCGTTTTAGATGCGGTAAAACACCATACTCTCGGCGGAGAAAACCTGAATCCGTTAGATTATATATTATATGCCGCCGACTTTTTGGGTTCCGAGTTTGCGGAAAGACAAAAGGAATATTCTGAATGGAGAAACAAGGCCAAGGAAAATTTATACTCTGCCGTTTTGAATAAGGCGGTCCATACCATGCAGGACCTTTTGGATCATAAAAGAGAGATCCATATAAGAACGATCTCCATGTATCATTTCGCCTTGGGGAAATTATCCAATTGACAGGGTTATTTTTTCTTTCTGAATGGAATCCGAGGCTTTGATTTGAGTCCTAACAAACCGATTCGACCTTTTAATCTGATTCCATTATGGATCGCCGCAGGCTTTCTATTTTTGGCGTTATTATTTTTTCTATTCCGTAATTTCAGAAGAACAGGCTTAGACGAAAAGATCAGCTCAGGCAAACCGATCCATATACTTTTCCATGCTGTAAGTAACGACGATGTATATGAATTCGGATTTTTAGCGACTATCTTCCCTTCTCAAGAAAGAGTCGGCTTATTCTTTTTTCATCCGATCACTACATTCGAAGATCCGGAAGATAGTTTAGAACAAATTAAATCCAAGGCAACATCTGCGGTAAAAGATGCGGTCCAGGATATTCTAGGTTCCAAGCCTAATTATACGGTAAAAATCAATGCTTCTTCCTTTATTAAGATAGTAGATATCTTAGGCGGAGTGAATTTATACACTGATAACCGCACGAATAGAATTTCTCCTTCTTATGTAAGAGAACCAGGTTTGTATTCTTATTCTGGAGAAGATGCGTACGATTACGTTTCTTATATGGATAAGAAGGAAACCTTGGACTATTTGGATCGTATCAGCAGACAAGAAAGTGCAGTCCTATCTATTTATGAAACCTTATACGAAAACAAAGAACTTCTGAACTCATTTTGGTCGGAGATGGTTTTCAGTCTGATAGATTCGGATCTATCCAAAGAGGATTTTTACACTCTTCTAAAATTCGCTACTTCTCATAGACTTGCATTCGGAATTACCGAACTTCCCGGAGAACCTGCATTAGATCCAAAAACAAGACGTTTATTCTTAACTGCCGATCCTGCCAGAGCCTCCGTCGCCATCCGAAAATTTCATAAAGATGTATCTGCTGAAATTTTCACTGACGGAGAATATGCCAGAACGGAAGTATTGAACGGAACAGATGTTGCCGGTCTTGCAAAAGATGTAAGAACTACATTAGCGGACAAAAGGATCAAGGTACTTTCGGTGGACAACGCCTGGACCAAAGATATCAAAAAAACGATCATCTTGGATCGTTCCGGGAATACAGCAGTGGCGGATAAAATTTCCTCCATATTAGAAAAAACAAAAGTATATCATGTATTAAGAAAGGATCTAGGACTGGACTCTACCGTGCTCTTAGGATCCGATATAGAGCCTAAAAAATAAATATGAGTCCTTCTCCCAAAAATAACCCGGAAAACACAATGGAAATCCTGAAAACTATCCATAAGATCATGCAGGATAAAAAATGCGAAGAGATCGCGGTATTAAACCTAGAATCAGTGCATTCATACTTAAGTTTCTTTTTGATCTGCACCGTGAACTCAGCAGTGCAAGCGAACGCTGTAGCGAGAGAGATCAAAAAAGCATTAAAAGGTTTTAAACTACCTCATAAGGAAACCGATAAAACGGGAACATCCTCCTCTTCCGGTTGGACCCTGCTGGACTACGGCGAATTTATAGTCCATATAATGACTCCGGAAAAAAGAGAATATTATAATCTAGACAGACTTTGGAGAGATGCGGAGAGAATAGAACTCTCTTAATCTTCTACCAATCTTGCTCTTAAGCTAGACCAATCCGATACAGGAAGTTCACAGTGAAATCCTACGCAAACGTATGCTTTCACTCCTCCTCCTGAATTTCTGTTTTTTAGAAGCAGGAATTTTTCTCCATTCTCTTTTGCTTCCTTATCGTTAGCCCATACAAGTACCGTTTCCGGCAAAAATAAGGAGCCAACTCCTTTCCAAATAGGTAATAATTCTTCTTGGGAGGAATATACTACCGCAAGTTCTCTTCCCGGAGATTTTCTAAGCCATAATGCGGAAAGCATATATGGATAACTCATCGGATAAGCTTCTAATTCAGGTTTGAAATAGGAAAGGATAGAGTCCGCATATTGCAGATATTTTTCAGAATCCACCACTCCTAACTTAGAAAGTAAAACAAATGCAGTCGCAAAGGAACTATTTGCGGAAGGTTCCACTCCATCATACCCGTCTACGGTCCTTCTGAGCAATACCTCTCCGTCTATTCCCGAATCAAAGAACACGCCGGAAGGACTTCTGAAAAGGCGGATCGCTTCTTCGGTATATCGGATCGCATTCTCCAAATATCTGAATCCTTTTCCTGCTTGGAATAGACAGAGAGAAGCCAATACAAATTCCGCATAATCGGTGCTATATGCTAAGAATCTTGCTTCTCCTTCTCTAAATCTTCGGAGAAGTCTTCCGTCTTCTCGGATCAGGTTTTTTTCCAAGAACTTATAGGTTTCTTCCGCTTCTCTTAATAGATCTCCGTCTCCGAATGCCATCGCTGCTTTTGTCAATGCCTTGATGTACAAGCAGTTCCAAGAGAATAAGATCTTATCATCCCTAAGAGGTCTGATCCTGGCGGAACGTTTTTCTAAAAGTTTTTTTCTATTTCTGGAAACGATCTCTTCCAACTCGGAAGGTTCCAAACCATGAAGTCTGGAGAAATTCATTCTGAATGTTTCGTGTAGAATATTTCTCTCTTCGAAATTTCCTTTTTCGGTGATATTCCAAAATTCATCCAAGAGAGAAGAGTCTTGTCCGCATACTTCTCTTATTTCTTCTTTTGTCCAAAGATAGAATAGGCCCTCTTCTCCTTCCGAATCCGCGTCTTCTGCGCTTGCGATCCCGCCGCCAGGCAGTCTCATATCTCTATGAAGATACTCGATCACATCATAGGCATAGTCTTTGTATTTTTCTTCCCCTACTGCCTGGTAACATTCTACCAATGCTTCCAAGAAAAGTGAATTATCATATAACATCTTCTCGAAATGAGGAACCAACCAATGGTGATCGGTGGAATACCTGCAAAGTCCCCCGCCGATCTGGTCGTAGATCCCTCCCTTTTTCATTGCGGTAAGTGTCTCTTCTACCATTTCGAGAGCTTTCGGTTCCCCGGTAGATTTATGATAACGTAATAAAAAGCTGAGACCCATACTTGGGGGAAATTTATTTACCGAATTGGATTTGAAACCCGCATACTCCGGATCATACAATCGATCGTATAATAAAAACCCATTCTCAAATACTTCCGGTCCGGGAGAAGAGGCAGATGCCCCGTCGGCAAGAGCCCTAGTTTCCTCTGATTCTTTTAAATGTTTGGTAAGATCTTCGGAAGCCTCTAGTAACTCTTCTTTTTTATCCTTCCATAATCCTGTTAAAATTCCCAAAACTTCTGTGAAACTTTTACGACCGTATTTAGGGACCGGAGGAAAATAAGTCCCACCTGTAATCGGCTTACCTTCAGGCGTTAAAAACATATTCAAAGGCCAGCCTCCCTGCTGTCCCATGGCATGTAACGCGTCCATATAGATCCGATCCACATCCGGTCTTTCTTCCCGGTCCACCTTAATGGAAACGTAATCCCTATTTAGAACTTCGGCAGTGGTTTCATTCTCAAACGATTCCTTCTCCATTACATGGCACCAGTGACAAGTGGCATAACCAATGGATAAGAAGATAATTTTATTCTCGGATTTTGCCTTTGCAAAGGCCTCTTCCGACCAGGGAAACCAGTCCACTGGATTGGTAGAATGCTGGAGTAGATAAGGACTTTTTTCAGACGCGAGTCGGTTCAATTTTTTATCTGGAGTTTTCATCGATTTTAAGCTGTCTAGACTTTTACTTTAGATTTTTCGATTTGGCAAATTCTTCCGAACCAAAAACCATGCTCCGTAGGAAGACCAACGACAATATGCTTAGGCCTGCAAATATTCCTTCGTTAAGGAAATTTTATCTGCGACTCTTGCTTGTCGGAGCTTTTGGTTTTCCAGCTTCGCAGTTCGCCCAAGAGTTAGACCCTTCCCTTCAGAATAGGCCTAGAGTTCTTAAACTCACCTTGAAAGAAGCGGTCAATTATGTCCTAGCGAATAATATCACAGTTAGAAACGCTGGGATGGAATTCGTGAAAGCGGACACTGCCGAGTTAAAAAATCTATCTCAATATGCATGGACGCTGGTCGGCGGTTTTTCGAAAACAAAAACTAATCTTCCTCTGAATAATAATAACGTTCTCTCCGGAACAAAGATCTCCAATGATCGGATAAACGTAGGGATCCAGAAAAACTTCCAAACTCTGACTTATTTTAGTTTAGAACTCAGCCATACACGATTTGACGCGGATGCATTCGAGACTCAAGCGGCGGCGGCCAGATTAGGAGCCGTAGGTTCTTATTTAGCCGCTCCTCCTCAATACACTGATGCTTTGACTGTAACTCTTGGTCAGGAACTTTTAAAGTATTCTTTCGGCCAGACTGAAAAGGAGAAACAAAAAGTCTTACAACAAAATGCGGTCATTCGCAGGGATGAACTGGTCAATATCTTAGCACAGCTTGTAGTTAAAACTCTGGTAGATTATTGGAGTTTGAGTGTTTACGATTCTCAGGTAGAAACTTTCGATAGATTAGAAAAGAATACCAAAAATATCCGAGATCTCACCGTCAGAAAACGTAATTTAGGTCTTTCCGAAGGATTCGAGGTCAACCAATGGAATAGTGCTCTCACTCAAACTGAGAATAGTTTGGAAAGAGCAAGACTTGCAAGATCGGAAGCGGAAAGAAATTTGATCCGAGTTTTGAATGTGGACCCGAGTTCTAAAATTTCCGGCATCACCGATCTTCAGGAAAAAGTTCCGAACGATATCAATCCTACTAAAGATTACCAATACGCATTGGATCATAGAATTGATCTAAAAAATTTGATCCGCCAAAGACAGATCGCAGAATTAGAGCTGAAGATCAAAAACGCGGAAGATATGCCTTCTTTAAAGATCACAGGAAGTTATTCTACAAGAGGACAAACTTTCTTAAATCCTCAGACAAACTATGTGAATCCTGATACTGGGATGATGTCTTTTAAATATCCTGAAAAAACTTTAAATTTCGCATTATCTTATCCTTTATTTGATACCGGGATCCAAACGGATATCAGAGATGCAAAACTCAAACTGGATATCTTGTCGAAACAAGAAACAGAACTCAGAACTCTGATCAAAGAAGAGTTGGACAATAGATATTATGCGATCGTTGCAGGACAGGAACTTTTAGAAACCGCCAACACTCGTAAAGAAGAAGCGGAGAAGTTCTATAAAGGTGTCCAAGCACGTTTCAATCAGGGAAGATTTACCGCAGTATTGGTTAAATCCGCTCTGGACGGTTTGATCCAAGCAGAGTTACAAGTGGCCCAAGCAAGGATCAATTTTAACGTGGATATCATCCGTTACGAACTGGCAAGAAACTCCGTTTTCGAGAAGTTCGGAGTGAATGTGAATGAGATCGTAGACACGATCATCAAAAACGAAGTAGAGAGAGCGCGGCAAGCTACTCCTTCCGATAAATAATCTAAGATATATTAAGCTTTTGGTATAGAAGGTATTTCCAATTGGATTGGTTCCCCTTCTAACGCTTTTAAGAACTCGATCAAATCCTTTTTGTCCTGATCGGAAAGTTCCGCAGGTCTTAACATTGGATCGTGGACCGCTTTGGAATGACCACCTTCAGCGAAGTGGTTCACCGTATCTTCTATAGATCCGAAAATCCCATTATGCATGAATGTTTTCTTTTTGGTAACATCTCTTAATGTAGGAGTTCTAACCTTATCTTTAATACCTGCAAGACCGGTTGTATGCAATTCGGAATCGGAGAAGTTAGGCCCCTGGTGACATTGGATACATTTTGCCTTGTTCTGGAAAACATCCCAACCTCTGATCTGAGCAGGAGTGAGTGCTGTCTCTTCTCCCATCACGAATTTATCAAAGCTGGAGTTTTTACTTACTATGGTCCTTTGGAATGTAGAAAGTGCTAAAACTATTCTTTCTCCCGTAATTCCAGGATCTCCATATGCCTTTTCAAAAAGTTCCTTATAACCCTGGATAGAAGAGATCCTTTGGATGAGCTTTGTTTCATTTTGGAATAATAGTTTTGAATGCACTTTATCTTTTACAAGATCTTCCAACTCTTTTGCTTCCGGATCTTTGAATACATCCTTATACAATGCTACGTTGGTAAGAGAAGGAGCAGGATTATGGATTTTGGTACGAGGAAAACCTTCGGCAGGAGAAGCAGTATTATGACAGCTTGCACAGCTTACATCTTGGTTGAAAGAAAGTCTAGAATCGAAATATAGAGTCTTACCCAACTCCACCTTTTCTTGGTTGAATGGGTTATTACTGGGGTGAATTACACTTTTAACAACGAATCCTTCCAGCTCTGGGATCGGCTTTTTTTCCTTACATACAATCAATCCTAAGATCGAAACCAAGAAAAGGATCAGGAAAAAAATACGCTTCATAGTTCCTTATCCAGGATGCTTAAAAGAATGCCTCTGTCAATCTCCTAATCAGAAGCATTCTAAAAGTCGTCTGAGACCTCTTCTCAAAGAAAATTCAAAACACTGTCACAAGTAATGATTCGGATGCGTCTTGCCTATAGAACCGGAGGCAACCATGTCAAAGAAGAAGGTATTGATCGTCGGCGGAGGTTACGCAGGGATCGCAGCGGCAAACAGATTAACGCGCAAAAGTCCAGAAGTAGAAATTACTCTGATCACTGCGGAACCGATCTTTAGGGAAAAGATCAGAAACCACCAAGTAATCGCAGGAACCAAAGGAAAAGATTTCCAGATCCGAAATTTATTGAATCCAAAGGTAAGTCTTATCATCCAAAGAGTAGAAAAAATATTTCCGAAAGAGAACAAAGTTCTCTTAAATGATGGGACCACCTTTGAATACGATTATCTGGGCTATACCGCAGGGATGAGGGCAGGAGATCCAGGCACAAAAGGGATCAATTATTTCTCGGTGGCGAGTTTCCAAGATTCGGAACGACTGAGAAAAGAATTAAACAATCGTCCTAATGCAAAAATTACCGTATTAGGCGGAGGACTTTCAGGGATAGAAGTAGCAACGGAACTCGCAGAAAATTATCCAAATGCAAAAATAACACTTTTGGATTCGGATAAGATCGGAAAAAATTTCTCTTCAAACGCAGTTCTTTATATGAAAGAAGTCCTGAAAAATCTGCACGTAAACCTGATCGAAGGAGAAAGAGGAGAGCTTCTATTAGAAGATAAAATCAAAACTTCTAGTGGAACCGAGGTCCTTCATGATTATTGCGTGATCTCCGCAGGGCTTGTGGCTTCCGATCTGGGAAAAAACTCAGGATTAGAATCCAACAAGATCGGCCAGGTTTATCTGAACGAGTATATGCAGGTTCCTGAATATTCCAATATCATTGGAGCGGGAGACGCGGTAAAAGTTCCGGGCGAAGAATATTCCTATTTAAGAATGGCATGTGCCACAGCTCTTCCAATGGGAATTTATCTGGGAGAAAGAATATCCAGCCTAATGGGAAATAAATCCGCAATAGGGCAAAAACCTTTCGAACTGGCATATGTAGGACGTTGTGTAAGTTTAGGAAGGAAAGAAGGATTATTCCAATTCTTAAACTATGACGATAGCCCTAAGGAAAAATTTTGGACAGGAAGATTAGGAGCCTTTGTAAAAGAGCTTATTTGTAAATTCACAGTCTTCTCCTTTAAGGCAGAAAAATATTTCGATTTTTATGCGATCCCTCAACCTAAAGAAAAAGATTCAGTCAAACAAAACGAAAGATTGGCGACGGCAGAAAAATGAACACCCAAGAAAGACTAGATCAATTTATAGAAAACAAAGGTTTGGTCTTTGGGATCGCCTATAAGATGACAGGGAGTGTGGTAGAAGCCGAGGATATAGTGCAGGAAACTTTTCTACGATGGGAAAAATCCAAAGAAGAAAAGATCAGATCTCCTAAGGCATTTTTATCCACAGTTGCAGCCAGACTCTCCCTGGATTCTTTAAGAAAAGCAAAAAGGAAAAGGGAAACCTATATAGGTCCATGGTTACCGGAGCCATTGGCTCCGGAACCTATGGAAGAAGAGCCGGATACTGAAACATTGGATCTGGCATTTTTACATCTATTAGAAAAACTGAATCCAATCGAAAGAGCAGTGTTCTTACTTAGAGAAAGTTTCGAAATGGGTTACGATTCCATTTCCCAAGTAGTGGGAAAAAATCAGGAGAATTGCAGGCAAATCCTAAAAAGAGCCAAAGAATCTCTCAAATCCGATCGTAAAAAGTATGATGCCCCTTCCGAAAAAAGAAAAAAGATCTTCCGTGATTTTTTACTCGCTTCTTCCAAAGGAAAACCGGAGCTGCTCGTTCCTTTCTTAAAGGAAGAAATCGTTCTTTGGTCTGACGGCGGTGGAAAAGTAAATGCTGCGAGAATTCCAATCATTGGAAAAGAAAGAGCTTCTCATTTCTTCATCCGGACCGGAAGTAATAAACTCAAATATACTTTGGACTTTTATTTCGGAATGGTAAATGGCGCGGAAACATTGATCGGCTATTATAATAATCAACCTGCATATCTGCAAAGTTTTCTCATAGAGGAAGACGGAATTTCTAAAATTTATTCAGTGCTAAATCCGGATAAATTAAAATCGATGGAGAACAAACATAAACTGATCGAAGAAGGGCTGATCTATCCTTTAGAGAATTTCTTATTATTCCCTCATACATATCGTAAGAAGGTCGCAAAATGGTTAAACCCAGTGGCCAAACTAGTAAAATGGGCGATAGTAAGATAGTCGCTTCGCTCCTGAAGCTGCCTTATGTTGTGTTGCGACTATAAAAGCAATTAACATAGGATAATCCGTTTATCTACAGATCCCCTTCTCCCTTCTTGACTTCCATTCTTCTTTAAGAGAAGATCCAAATATGAAACGAATACTAACGACAAACTTACTCTTAGGTTTGTTACTCATTCAATGCAGTGGAGGAGAAAAGATGGAAACAGTTTTAGAAAACAAAAAACCGTCCCCAAAATTACCCAGCGGATATTATACTTCTAAATTAGGAAAGATCGCCTATTGGATAGAAGGAAAAGGAAAAACCATCTTCTTACTACATTCCGCAGGACATGATCATAACGATTTTGAATCTATTCTTCCAAGTTTATCAGAAAAATATAAAGTGATTTCTCTGGACTGGCCGGGCCATGGACTATCTGAAAATCCACAACCTGCGGCTTCTGCTTCTGCGGTAGAATATGCGGAAATTCTTCCTGACTTAGTTACACAACTGGCTCCAGAAGGCGGGATCTTTATTGGCAATTCTCTAGGAGGATTTGCCTCCATGGATCTTGCTTTGAAAAAACCCGAACTTGTAAAAGGGTTAGTGATCGTAGACTCCGGTGGGCTAAACGATCCGGACTGGATCACAAAAAGTTTTGCAGGATTAAAATCCAAGGTTTGGTTTACAGGACTCGTTTGGAATATCTTCCCGAATCATTATATAAAGATCAGAAACAAATACACAGAGTCCATTCTAACCAGGATCAAAGAAAGAGAAGATGTAGAAGGCGCGAAAGAAGTAAACGCTTCCATCTGGAAAAGTTTTTTGGATGAAAGACATGATCTAAGAGAGAAAGTCTCTCAGATCCAGGCGCCCACATTGATCGTTTGGGGAGAATATGATCCTGTTATAGATCCGAAACTTGCTCTTAGGCTTCATGAAAAAGTAAAAGGTTCAAAGCTTGCGTATCTAAAAACAGGACATGTACCTTTTGCAGAAAATCCGAAAGAATTTCTAAAAGTCGCCCTCCCCTTTTTGGATTCCATATAAGAGCCGCACCACCGACTTCGAATGTTTTTGGATTTTCCCAATAATTAGATTTGTAAAATTTCCGTTGGCGGACTTTCTTTAGAAATCTGCGAGCGGGAATTGTATGGATCAAAAAGATCTAAATTGGGAAAAAATTTACCAAACCGTGAACCGGATCTCCCCCATCCCAAAAGAAGTCTGGAAAAAATCGGAAGCACTATATACGATCCGCAAATTAGAATACGGAGATTTTCTGATCAAACAGGGAGCCCAGCCCACTGAGTTTGCTTTCGTATTTTCGGGTGTTTTGAGAGAATATTATCTCACCGACCAAGGAAATGAGTACATCAAAAGTTTCAATTTCCCGGGAGACTTTACTGGATCTTATTTCGATTTACTAACAGAACAACCTTCTACCTGTAATATCAGAGCGATCACTGATTGTGAACTTGCAGTCGCAAAATTCTCGGAATTCAGAAAACTTTTCTCCCAAAACATCGCCTGGGAAAGGCTGGGTAGAATATTCGCGGAGAATTTATTCTTAAAAAAAGCGAGAAGAGAATATGAGCTCTTAGCTTTAAGTGCAGAAGAAAGATACGATCTACTTTTAGGATCCAGACCGGATATAGAAGAGCTGATTCCTCAATATCATATAGCGTCCTATTTAGGAATTACTCCCGTATCCTTAAGCAGGATCAGAGCGAAGAGAAAATAAAAAAGGCGCCGGGGAAACCGACGCCTTCTTAAAGCTTTGCAATATTAGAAAATTCTTATTTTGCGGAAGCTGCTTCGCGGATCACATAAGCTGCGATCTCGTTTTTCTGAATTTGAGTGGTTCCTTCAAAGATACAAAGGATTTTCGCGTCTCTCATCAGTTTTTCAACCGGATATTCTTTAGTGTAACCGTATCCGCCGAAAATTTGAACTGCGTCAGTAGCAGCTTTCATTGCAGTCTCGGAGCAATAAGCTTTTGCGATTGCAGAATATTTCGGAAGACGAGGATCTTCAGCGTCAGACATACGAGCAGAAAGATAGCAGATCTGACGTGCAGTTTCTACACCGATAGACATATCAGCAAGCATGTGTTGAACAGCTTGGAAGCTGGAAATTTTAGAACCGAACTGCTCTCTTTGGCGAGCGTATTTAGATGCGTGATCTAAAGCAGCTTGAGCGACACCCACTCCCATAGCAGCAACGTATGGACGAGATGCGTTCAGAGTTTGAAGAGCGTAGATAAACCCGAGGTTTTCTTTTCCGATCATGTTAGCTTCTTCAACTGCACAATCTTCGAAGATGATCTGACGAGTGTCGGATGCACGAATACCTAGTTTATCTTCTTTTTTACCAACGATCAAACCTGGGGTATCACGTTTTACGTAGAAGCAGGAAACTCCGCGAGTTCCACGGCCTTTATCAGTATAAGCAAAAACGGTATAAGCCCCTGCGCTACCGCCACCGGTAATCCATTGTTTGGTTCCGTTGATGACCCATTTGTCGCCTTTTTTAACTGCAGTAGTGCTCATACCAGGAACGTCAGAACCTGCGCCAGGCTCGGAAAGACAGAAAGAAACTCCGTATTCTCCGTCAACGACTGGCTGAAGCCATTTTTTCTTTTGTTCGTGGCTCGCACCTTTCATGATTGGAAGGATACCAAGACCGGTATAACCGAAACAAAGGCTGATACCGAGACATCCTCTGGAAAGTTCTTCGGTTACCAAACACTGCTCTACTGAACCAAGTCCCCATCCACCGTATTCTTCGGGGATAGTGAGTCCGTTGACTCCTAACTCGGTTCTCATTCTATTGATAAGTTCTTCTGGATGCTTATTTGCTTCGTCCCAATGGATAGCAACTTCATGGGTGATCTCTTTCTTAACGAAAGAACGAATCGTGTCCCTAATCTCGATCTGCTGCTCAGTCAGTTCCTGATACATTTTTTCCCTTCTTGCGAGAGTTTCTAGTCCTAATTTTTCGCCATAGTCGATTCGATCAAGAAAAACATGGCTGATTAAACGTTCATTTTAGCCCTAATGGGACAGAATTCCTGGAAATCTCGTTATTTTCCTAGATTTTGGCGATCCGAAAGCATATAAAAAACAGAACGTTCGTTCTGTTAATGATTACCTAGTAGAATTTTCAGGAAATTAATTGAGCAAACCAAAGTGAAGCTGACTGTCTAATAGATTGCTCATTAGGTTCACTATCGGAAGCCCAGGCGATAATTCCGTCGGGACGTATCAGCACAGCGCTCAAACCTAACTGCTCTTTTGCCCTGCCAGAAACATATTTTATTCTATCTCCATATTCATCCGCCAAGGTTTTAAGAGAAGTTTTTGTATCAAAATCGAGAAGTATTCCTTGGCCGTCCTTCATAAGTTCACCGATCCTTCTACCATCTTCAAACTCAAAGTTCGGAACACTATAACCCGCCAAAGGATGAACATCACCCAGATCATAATGAGTGAAAATTCCCCAAACTCTTGCGGCCATATAGGTAGAAGTATCGCGAGTCTCCATAAGATCTCTCATAATAGAATTCAATGCGCGAGCCTGTGGATCCGGCTTCATGATCATCACCTGAGCGCGAGACCAATCCAGAACCTGGGCGCCAATCGGATGCCGCTCCGTATAATAAGTATCCAATAAACCTTCCGGAGCTTTTTTATGAATGGTCGCAGCAAGTTTCCATCCAAGATTCATAGCATCTCCCAATCCAAGATTTAACCCTTGGCCTCCTAAAGGGGAATGAATATGCGCTGCATCTCCTGCTAAAAGGATCCTTCCATTTCTATAGTTTGTTGCCTGTCTTGCTCTATCAGTCCAAGTAGTTGCAAAATGAAGAGCGCTGATAGTAACATCCGTATTCGAAATACGGCGTAGAACTTTCTGCACATGCTCGAGTGTGATCGGCTTTTCTGAACTATGGAATTCTCCAGAATCAAAATCTTGGATCACGATGAAGCCGGGCTGGGATTGTAAATACATTCCTCTTTCGGTTAGATTCCTTCCTGGACCTAACTTTTCCGGATCGGCGATATCAACCTTGGTGGAATAGCCTGTAAATTCGGGCTCAGTACCTGCAAATTCAAAACCTCCAAATTTACGAACAACACTTCGAGCTCCATCGCAACCTACAAGCCATCGGCCTTGAAAAGATCGATCTCCCGATTGAACAGTCACTCCATCATCCGTCTGGTTAAAAGAGGTCAGAGGAAAACCTCTCTTAATCTCTACACCGAGCGCTTCTGCGCGACGAGTCAGAATAGTTTCCATCTCTTCCATTGCGGAGATCAAATTGGTCTCAGTGGAACTATCTAATCGATGTTTCCATTGCGAAGTATCCACATTACCTTCAAGAAATGGAATCCCGGCAAAATGTCCTACCTGACGACGCGGCCCCTGTTGAACCGTGTTTGCATGAGGATTTTTAAGACGTTTATGTATTTCAAGTTCTTCTAATAATCCTCTGCGGTAGAGAGCCTCTATACTCGGAGCAGATAGTCCACGCACTCCAAAAGGAAGTTGTTTGAATGGAGACCAAGGACTCTCCGCTTTTTCTAATATAAGAACTTTGCATTTTGCTAATGCAAGTTCGCAGGCTAAAAAAAGTCCTACCGGGCCCGCTCCGGAAATAATAACATCATGTGGTTGGCCTTGTTTCATTTATTCCACCCATTCTTCAAAATTTTAAACGTGAGATTTAATACATCCTTTGGAGAAGGAGAATTACATGCGAAACTCACACCTTCCAGGACCAACTTTGCAATACATTCCGCTTCCATCTTATTGACGCCTGAATCGTTTTGGATCTCTTTAGCTAAAGAATTTTCATAACGAGCCCATAAACCGCGCAGATAGGAAGTAAGTTCAGGAGAAGATCGGATAAGTTTTCCAAATCCGGAGAAGGTCTTTTTATTCGGAGGGTTGAATAACTTGCTTGAGAAAAAGTATCGATAGAGAGCATCCAGAATGGTTTGGTCCTTCTTTCGTTCTCGAATCGCCTTCAAGATATCCGCATCTATCTCATCTTCAAGATCGAAAATGAGAGATTCTTTGGTCGGAAAATAATTGAAAAGTGTAGTAACGGCGACTTCCGCCTTTTCGGCTATTTCAACGATAGTAACCGCGTCATACCCCTTTTCTATAAATAGATCACGAGCAATATCCGAGATAAGTTTACGAGTTTTAGCCTTCTTTGTCTCACGCAATCCCATCCGAATTCTCTCCTACGATCGATCTCAATATTGAGCCTGCGAGGCCATAAAACAATATCAACTATAATTTTGTAGTAACTACATTTTCATATCCTATCCAATAATTCGAAATATCAAAACGAGTCCCTTTAGGGATGCGGGCGACTCCTCGCGAACGCGAGGCCGCGCTGCTACGGGCTACGCTATCGCTTCGGTCTCTTCGAGACTAAACCCTGCGCATCGCTGTCGCGGGAGGGAGATATGACTTTGATTGAGAGCTTTGGTTGTAAAAAGGCCCCACCCTGGTACAAACCGGAGACATGGGTAACAAAATAGACCGGGAACATAGGTAACACTAAACGTATGCAAAGGAGGGTTAAT
>NZ_RQHS01000024.1 GCF_004770895.1 Leptospira dzoumogneensis
GCATGAACATCCATACAAGATGATCAGCAACAACTCAACTCGCAGTTATATTCTTTTGTTGAAGTTATTTAAAAAGCTGAGGGTGAATGCCTTCGGCTTTTTTGTTTGATGAGGGATGAGTATTTGAAGCCGACTTCTAATTACGTATTTCCTGTTTGTTTTAAATTCTCTATAAAAACCTCTAAGATAGATCTAGCGAATTTGTCCATTAAAAGGTTATTTGATAATAATCTTGAGGAAAGATCATTGTTGGTTGTTAATGTATTCATTATCGCATGCGTTAATGCTTTTGGATAATCTCCTAGCATGATTTGTTCTTTGCTATTGCCTGCTTTCATTTGATTCATAACTTCTTCATTCTTCATAATTTCTGGTTCAAGCGAGAGTCCGAAACTATTCAGTTTTTCTATAGCATCCGATTCTGATACGTCCCCATCGAATAATTCATTAATTGAATCAATAATTTCAGATAAGAGTTCTTTCTTTTTATCCATTCCAGCGGAGATTGTTGTGGAATCTGGATCAAGCTCCTTCTGATCTAATTTTGGATTCCAGATTTGTTTTCTATGAATTCGAAAATGTGATAATACGAGTCCTGCAAGTGAAATACCCTCGTCGAGGTCTTCAATCTTTAATAGTTCTTTTAGGAATTTTAGAAAGACGTATAATTTTTCCAATTCTTGACTATCGTAGTCTACAATATTGGTCATGAATTCATACAAATCGATAAACTTATTCACTCCAGATTTGAATCTATCCAATTCCGATTTTATTTCCTTCATGGAGTTTAGATGCTTTTGAACATCTTGGATCGAGGTATTATTTTTAGATTGTTTAGCTTGCTCTATGATTTCATTTGCATTTCGAATTTCATTTAATGCATTGGTGTAACGAGTTTTAAAAACTAACTTAGGATTCTGGATAATCGAGTTGAGCTTCTTTTGCGTGATCTCTGATTTTTTCTTATTTCTGATATTCTCCGCTTGAGAGAAGTATTCCTTTGCAAATTCCTCAACTTGCTCAAGTGTAAAAATTCGAGCATCAAGTAGAGCGTTTTTAATCGCAAAAATTGCATTTGGATCCGAGTTGTCACTTAGTGAAGTGGTTTTGTAGAAAGGGGAAAATGCTTCTACAATATCAGTTATTTTGTTCACAAAATCGAGGATAAAGGTGATTTTCTCTTTGCCCGGATAGACCCGATTTAATCTGGATAAAGCCTGCACACAGTCTACTCCGGATAATGTTTTGTCAATATACATCGCGCATAACTTTGCTTGATCGAATCCTGTAAGAAACTTATTTGCGACTAGTAGAATTTGGAACGCATCATTGTCAAATGCAGTCCGTATATCCTCTCCCTTTAGGTCAGGGTTCATATTTCGTTCAGTAAATGGATCCTTTGTATTCGCTTTATGAGCGAAGTTGGCATATTCTTCGTCTATTACATCACCAGAAAATGCAACTAAAGCATGGATGTCCGAATAATTCTTTTCCTTGAGATATTTATCCAATTCAATTTTATATCGAACTGCCTCTTTTCGAGAACCAGTAACTACCATGGCCTTTGCTGCCCCATCCAGCATGTGTCGTATATTAGAGCGATAATGTTCGACGATGATCGCTATTTTTTGCGTAATGTTGTGAGGGTGCAATCGAACCCAAGTATTAATTTTGGACTTGGCTTTTTTAGCATCGACCTCTTTATCTCGACTTTGATTTGCAATCTTGTAAGCCACATCGTAAGTAGTATAATTTTTAAGAACGTTTAGAATATATCCCTCTTCGATCGCTTGTTGCATAGTATAGACGTGGAACGCTACCGGCGTGTTCTCTTTGGATTTAGGCTGATCCGGAAATTTAAGTCTTCCGAAAATTTCTAATGTAGCCGGCTTAGGAGTGGCAGTAAATGCAAAATAACTAATATTCTTGGCGGTTTTTCGAGACTCTACGCTCATGCGAAGAATATCTTCCGCGCTGAGCTCTTCCTCATCCTTTAATTCTGCTTGCAAAACTTCTTTAAGCTTTGAGGCCGTCTTTCCAGTCTGTGAGGAATGTGCTTCATCCGCTATTACCGCAAATGTATGATTCTTTAGAGAAGTTTCTTTTTGAATTGCTTCCAGGATATATGGAAATGTTTGGATGGTAACTATAATAATAGGCGAATTACCGGTTAACGCTTCGGTCAATTGTTGAGATTTGGAACCAGAACCTTCTTCTCTCGTTATTCGATTAACAACGCCAGTTTGATGATCGAATTGGTAGATCGTATCCTGTAATTGGGAATCCAGAACGGTCCTATCTGTAATGACGATTATATTTCGAAATAATCTTTCTCCTTGTTTGGCACCTTTCTGGACCGTGAGAGAAGCCAGTTGATGGGTCAACCATGCAATACTATTAGATTTTCCCGAACCAGCGGAATGTTGGATCAAATAACGGTGCCCAGGTCCTTCGGATGTCGCAGTGGCAATCAATTTTTTCACTGCGTCCAACTGGTGATATCTGGGAAATATAATAGTATGTTGTTCCGGCTTTAGCTTCCTACCTTCCGTATCCTTGTTTTGAAGATGGACAAATCTACCTAGGATTCGAAGAAAAGTTTCCTTTTCTAAAACTTCTTCCCAAAGGTAAGAACTTGCGTAACCATTCGGATTTGGAGAGTTACCTGCGCCATCACCATTACCACGATTGAAGGGTAGAAAGAGGGTATTCTCTCCTTCTAACTTAGTAGTCATATAGACTTCTTCCGTAGATACCGCGAAGTGAACGATACAACGTTTGTTAAATGATAAGAGGGGTTCCGGTTTTCTCGTGACCGGATTTAGAGGAAGTCGATCCTTTTTATACTGTTGAATAGCATGATGAACGGACTGAGTGAAATCAGTCTTTAATTCTAAGCTAGCCACTGGGATGCCATTTAAAAAGATTACAAGATCTATAATTCCACTGCCATGGCCTGTCTTGGTCAGCATCTCTTGGTGATAAGGAGAATAACGGATCTGGCGAACTACCCGCAGAATATTCGCATCATATTGGTCTTTTGCTTTTTGATTAGAAAGATTATCTGGCTGGAATTGGACGAGTCGGAATTTAGATCCAACGAATTCGATTCCTCGCCGGAGGGAATGGATGCATCCATTCGTATCCATATACCGTGAAACTTCTCGCAATAAATGGACATCCGCTTTGTCAGAGCCTTGTTTTTTGGCGAGCTTTTCGTATTCTTCGGATTGAGTCGTTTTGATATAGGCGATTAGATCTTCCGGATACAATCCTAATTCGGCGTCAAAGTTCTCAGGATTCCCTTCTATATATGGACGAGAGAATAAAGTTTCGGGAGAAGATATTAGATCTCGGACTATATCAGTTTCGAAAACGATTTCGTTATGTGGTTTCATGCGGATTCTCTAACGTCAATTTTGCCGGTGACAGCAGCGGAAATGAGTGCGGATCGTTTTTCTTTGAGGAGTTCGATTGGTTTAGAAATAAACTTTTTTAAGTATAGCTCTTTTTCAACAAATTCCTTTAACATCAGTTGCTGCTTAAATTGTGGAACGGGGATTTCTTCTCGCATAAGTGAGTTGATATTCAGAGGTCGATTTCTGCCTGCCGCTCCAATAGAATTCTCGTTTAGAAGAAAGTTCCCGCGAGGGGTGCAAAAAAAGGCAAATAAATATGAATTCTCCAAGAGTCCGTGCTGCCCTGAAATACTATAGTATCGATGTGAAGCTATACATTCAGCCTCTTCATTTGCTGCCAAGCTGATGGCCCCTTCCCATGCAAATTGACCACTAATTACAAAATCATTTTTCTTGATCCATTGGAACTCAGAATCACCTAATTCTTCACCAAGTAATTTATCCTTTAAAAAGAATCCTCGAGCCCGATTATACATTCCAATTGGCTGATATAGAGTCTTATTTTCTCGATTAAAAAACCTTTGGTTCAGTTGTGTGATTTTCCGAAGTTGGAAATTTTTAGTTTTTTTATCCGATATGATGTTTGCAATAAGCGCTTGGCGTTTTTCTTCCAGTAAAGCAATCAGCTTTTCTTGTTTTGCAATCAAAAGGTCTATTTTTTGTGTTTCTCGGTCCAGGTAATTTGCGATCGCTTGTTGCTCTTCGAGAGGAGGAATTAGAATTGGAAAGCCATGAAATTCTTCAGTTTTCATTTGTAGTGAATTTGGGCGAATTCCCTGCAAATATTTAGTGTACCCACTTACATAACTCGAACTTCTTAGGAGATAGTGTACATACCATCGATAGATATTATTGCATATATAATAACAACGATACGCAGGACTAACGTAACCTTGAAACTTGGATACACCTAACCCCGCGAAATTTAGCCACATGGTATTGACAACCAATTGATTCGGTTTGACGACTCGATAGTCAGCCAATTCATCTGATGTTCGTTGCTGACTTTGGCTTTCATATTCTTTTATAACTATACCTCGATAGCTTGAAACTGAAAGCATTTCGCCTTTTGGATTCTTACCATTTTTCTCAGAACTTAAAGAGAAGAGATATTTAAATTTTTCAATATTCCAATGCTCCGGTATCTTGCCTAACCATTCAACTCGACTATCTTTATACTTAGGATAAGCTTTCATTAGCTATGAACCTCTTGTAATAAAGTGAGGATTTCCTTTGTTACTTGGTCTAAATCGGCATCGATTTCTTTTAGATCTCTTGGTGGTTTATATTCATAAAAATGCCGGTTGAAGGGGATTTCGTATCCAACGATTCCGACTTTTTTGTCTTTTTCATCTACCTTGCTTGTATCGATCCAAGCTTCAGTTACATGCGGAAGGACTTCTCTTTGAAAGTATTCTTCGATCGATTCAGATAAAGGAACGTTTTCGTAATCTCTTAACTCGCTATTTGACTCGATCTCTCCTTTCGAGTTTTTGCAAATTTGAGCATCTTCATCTTGTTCTCCGATGCACTTTACAATCATCTTCTCTTGTATGTTTGATAATTTCAGCTTAGAAGATTGGAGAATGGGAGAGGAATTCAATTCGGTTAAAAATTGAGATCTATCTTTATATTCTTCCTTTAATCCGAGCAAAGCATTTAAAATAGTGTCCTGCTCTTTTTTAGAAAGTTTTGCAAAAGCTACTTCTTCCTTTAAGCTGGATAATTTCGATTCCTCTTGGGGTTTGAAACTTAGTTTTAGCGGTCGATCTATGGTGATCCTTCTATAGCCGAATTGAGTATTTTTAAAGATCTTACTTACTTTAGATTCTTCAAAGTTTCCGTAGATTTTTACGATTCGTTTGATATGTTCTTCGGTTAGGTATTTCCTTTTGGAGCCGAGAGATTTTCTCATTTTATCACAGAACTCATCGTTATTCGCATTGATGAGCTGGACCTTCCCCAATCGCCCCTTTACTTTATGATTGTTTAATATCCAAATATACGTGGCTATGCCGGTATTATAGAACATATCAGTTGGCAAGGCAATGATGGCCTCTAAAAGATCATTCTCTAAAATATGCCTACGTATTTCGGACTCTCCTGATCCGGCTCCTCCTGTAAAGAGAGGGGATCCATTCAGGATAATTCCTATTCTAGAACCTCCCTTACTAGGACTAACCATTTTAGAGATCAAATGTAATAAGAATAATAAACTCCCATCGGATACGCGAGGCAATCCTGGGCCAAATCTACCGTTATAACCTTTTTTCTTATATTCGTCTTGGACTGACTTTTCGACTTTCTTCCACTCTACTCCAAACGGAGGATTTGATAATAGATAGTCGAATTTGCTTTCTGCATGTTGGTCTTCACTTAACGTATTACCCAACTTTATATTTTTTACATCCTGGCCTTTAATAAGCATGTCCGCTTTGCAGATAGCGTACGATTCCGGATTTAATTCCTGACCGAAATTTGCTATCTTCGCTTTCGGGTTCATACTGTGGATATATTCGGTACTTGAAGATAAAAATCCTCCGGTTCCAGCAGTCGGATCGTAGACGGAACGAATTACCCCGGGTTTTCCAAGAGTATCGCTATCAAAATTAAAAACTAGGGAAGTTGTTAGAGTTACTATATCACGAGGAGTAAAATGTTCTCCTGCAGTCTCGTTACTGGATTCTGCGAATCTTCGAATCAGTTCCTCGAAGATAAGGCCCATTTGGTGGTTATCTACTTTTTTGGGATGCAGGTCAATTTTTGTAAATTGAGTACAAATGAGAAAAAGCAAGTTTGCTTTATGTAATCGATCGATAACATCCTGAAAATTGAAGTTTTCGAAAATATCTAGAACGTTTTCGCTGAATGATTCAATGTAGTTTTCGAGATTAGTTTTTGTATCATTTGTTCCCAATCGATCCAAGGTAATGTTCGATGTATTGTAAAAACTGTATCCGGAAGCTTTTTCTAAAAAAGGAGCAATTGGTAATTTTATTTTTTTGTGCTTCTTTTCTTCTGCTAATACGGCTTCCCTAGTTGGTTCTAAGACGCATTCTAAACGTCTTAAGACGGTCAACGGTAAAATTACTCGACCATATTCGGATTGCTTAAAGTCTCCTCGGAGGGAATCTGCGACGGACCATATAAATGCTGCAAGTGCTGAAAAGTTCTCGTTATTCGTTTTTACCATGAATAGCATCCAATATATGGAGGATGAATCAAGTTCGCAATGGTTTTTATTCTATCTAAACGGTAATTTTATGACAAGTAACCGAACGATACATCTCTCGCAAATATAATTACGTCCTTACGTATTGAACCCAAAAATAACATTTATTAGGTTTCTTTTAATAATTATATTTGGATGTCGGACAAATTCATGAGATAGGAGATAATTTCTCTTAAATAAACTGAGAAATTAAGATAATAAGTCTTAAGCTATTTAATATAATGTCTCGCCTTAATGGAACGAGACTCAAAAAAAGTTCGGTTGAAATATTTCAACCTTTAAAACTTCCAACCTTCCATTTCAATAAGCTTGCTGAAAGGAACGCAATTGACTTTGTAATTTTTAGCAACATCTGGAATTTTTAATTTTTTCTTGGAATCGACTGCGGATTTTTCTTCTGTGACAATGATCGTATCGGTATGTTTTGCTAATGCGATAACATAAGGGTCGGCCTGGATTTCCGGAATACTAAGGTCGATGATTTTAGGATGGGATTTCATTATCTCTGAAAGAATTTTTTGAGGTTTCTCTTCTAATTCGATGAAGGCAGCTTTGTGAAGTTTTGCCCATTTAAGTAGCTCGTCTGATCCTCTTTCTAATTCATCTAATACTTCTCTCGGTGAAATAATGATTCCTTGATTTAGAGCTTCTCCGACCTTCTTCCAAAGGCTTTCAAAAATTGCGGGGGAGTAATGATGGCACCAAGCAGTAATATACGAACTCGTATCTATACAATACTTTGGAATTTTTGGCATCTTTTTAAGATCCGAATACTATTCCGGATAGAGAATTTAAATATTGGGTACGTATATTGAGAAATTGACCTGCTTGGAGAGGATTCAAAAGATTATTATTATAGGCAGATAAAACTATAGAAGAGTATTTTCGACCATTGCGATTTAAATTGGTATATAGATGAGTGCTTGCTCCGCCCCCACCTTTTTTTTCCTTGCGGGCATTTTTGTATTTGATCCAATCTTTCTGAAATTCTCTTCTAAATTTTTTATATTCACTCTCACTAATGAGTCTTAGGTGGAAAATTCTTCTCGCGATTACTTCTCGGCTTACGATGAAATGTTTGCTAAGTTCTTCGATTTGTTTTAGCTGAATCTTTGTTTTTGGGTCGTAGTTTTCTTGAATAAACCCGTAAATTTCCTCGCTAGGGCAGAGTAGATTTGCAGAAAATTGATTACACCAGATTTCGATCTTGTCGGTATCAGTCTTTGGAGTTTTGTCTTCAAATTCTAGATCACAAATTCCCCCTTCACGTAAAAGGATATGACCTAATTCATGGAAAAGGGTAAAGATCCTGCCGTGATAAGAATCATCAGAATTAATTGCGATTACCGGAAATGGTAGGGTCGGGATACTAAACCCACGGAATTGGTTTAGATCAATATTCTCAGTCTGGAAAACTAAAATGTCCTTAGATTCAAGGAGGCTTATGCAGTATTTTAGAAATTCTTCCGGCTTTCTATTTTTATACTGAAATTCTCTATCAAAATCTAAAAAGCGTATTGTATCTACTATCGGAGAAATCGGATTAGATGTAAGTGTTGCGGAAGGATAGGAAGAAAGAGGTTTAACGTCTAATTCACTTGCCAATTCCGCTGCAGTTTCCCTTCGAGATTCGGCCCATCGGAACATAAATAAAGCATCAGGAAGAAATTGATTATCGGAGCGATTTTTTCTGAAATCTTTAGGTTTACTTTCAGATGGAGGTGGAGAGGCGAGAAAAAATATTGCTGGGGGGCGCTTTAAGCAACCCGCCAGCTTTCTCACCTGGCTCATAGAAGGTAATGAATCTCCTTTCTCCCAATCTAGAAGTTTTTCAGGCTTCGCATCTACTTTTAAAGCCAAACTTTCGATTGTATGGCCGGATTCCTCTCTCGCCCAGGTCAACAAGGTTGGATTAATTTTGGCTTTTACGGAAATCATAGCTTAAATCAATGCATACTATATAGGTACTTAGTATTCAGATCAATTCATTTTAGTAGATTTTATTTATTTTCTTAGTAGATCGAATCTGATAAAGAAGCATCTTCACTCCCTTTTATCATATTCGCTCTTTACCTTCCCAAGTTTCACATCTTCTGCAATATTACTTAAAAAATCCTTAAAATTCTCATTATCTTCCACCAATCGATTGATTGTATCGAAATCTAATTCCGATTTGGGATTGGATTGAAAAAGAATTTCGCTCTGCTCCGGTTTACTCGTATTGAGTCGGATGATTCCAATACCGAAGGCTTTACTCAATCTTGCTAGTTCGTCCATAAGATCCATTTCTTCTTGGATATTTGCTGCAACCAGATAGCCTTCATTGGCCCAGGAGGAATTTGAAACCGCCTGGAAAAATGCCTCTCGCAAATTCCCGAAATGAAGATTGATTTTCATCTCAAAGGAAAATAGATAACAATCCGGATTTGCGGTTAATTTTTGTAAGTTGACCGTTTCTTTTTTATACTCATCAAAATTAAATCGAACTCCTACTAAGTCTGGATGCAGCCATAGATTTCTTCCCTTAACTGATTTGATTGAAGCCTCGTGATAAATCGTTTTAACGTATGCTCTGAAATGAGAATTGGAATATACAAATTTTGCAAGGGCTGGGTGTAGTTCTCTTTCTTTCAATGGTACGTTTTCCGATTCTAGTACAAAAGAGTTCAGTTCAGAAGCAGCTTTTTCGGCAGCTTCTCCCCACGGAGTTAATGCAAAGCGGGTTGGTCTTTTACTAACTTGTCGAAAAGGAGTATGAGGATCGTTCTTTATACTTACATAGATTTGTGCAGCGACTGTCGCCCAAGGAGTTATTCCAACTGAGTCCGTTTTCCAGCTCCGTTCTTTTGCGAGTGCCCAAATTTCAGAGGCGCTCATTGGTTTTCCTATCGTGTTTAATGCTTTTTCGGCGATTTCAAGAAAGGATAATGAGTCCGACATATTCTGAATATGTTTTCTACATACAAGAATTGTAAAGTATTTATGCATCTGCGTTAAGGATGCGAAATATATGCCGCCGGACCCCGCAGCCGACGGGTGTTTAAACAGATATAGAATCTTCCCACCTTAAAAATGATCCTATAAACGGCCTTGATTTTCTCAATAGATCGATCAGACATTGATCGCAAAGGTACTTGGATGGAAGCTATACAAAAAGACCCAAAGTTAGAATTAGAAAAGACCTCCCTTTGGAGGGAATTAAGAAAAGCGCTTACTGGAACAGAGGCGGATTATACACAAATTTCGCTTGGTAAGGCCGTTTTTTTACTATCTGTTCCGATGGTCTTGGAATTGGTCATGGAATCTGCATTTGCAGTCGTTGACATTTATTTTGTGGGTGCCTTAGGTCCTTCTGCCGTTGCCGCGGTCGGGCTTACGGAGACGTATTTGTTCCTTCTTTATTCTCTCGCCATCGGAATGTCCACTGCAGTGACCGCGATCATTGCTAGAAGGATCGGAGAAGGAGATAAGGAACAGGCCGGGATTGCAGCAGTCCAATCCGTTTTTCTTTCCATTCTCGTTTCATTACCTTTCGCCATCTTCGGAGTTTGGTTTGCGAAAGATCTTCTTTTGCTCATGGGAGGAGATCCTTGGGTCGTGGAACATGGTTCTCGTTATACACAATGGATCTTCGGCGGGAATATAGTAATCATTCTTTTATTCGGACTCAATGCGGTTTTTAGAGGTGCGGGGGACGCGGCGATCGCAATGAGAGTATTATGGATTTCTAATGGTCTTAATATGATCCTGGATCCTATTTTTATTTTCGGTTTTGGTCCGGTTCCTGCCATGGGTATTGAAGGTGCCGCCATCGCTACGAATATCGGAAGAGGAGTCGGGGTTCTTTTGCAGATCTATCTGCTTCTAAAAGGCGGAAAACATATCCAAGTACTTCGTTCCCAAATCAGCATACATTGGGAAATCATTTCGGATATAGTTCGTACTTCTATCGGAGGGATCGGACAAACTATTATAGGAATGACTTCTTGGATCTTTCTTGTGAGGATTATTTCCGAATTCGGAAGTGAGGCTGTAGCAGGAGCAACGATCGCTCTTCGGATCATGATGTTTACTCTCATGCCTTCTTGGGGAATGTCGAATGCTGTTGCGACTTTAGTTGGTCAGAATTTGGGAGCGGGGAGACCTGATCGTGCGGAACGGTCCGTTTGGATTGTTGGAGTATGGAATATGGTCTTTCTGATCGGAGTTTCCATATGCTATTTTATTTTCAGAGAATCTCTTGTGTCTATCTTTACTGATGATGCAAAAGTGATCTCTATCGGTTCCGAATGGTTAGGGATAGTGTCTTATTCTTATTTTGTATATGCTTGGTGGATGGTCAGTGTTCAGGCCTTTAACGGTGCCGGAGATACTATGACTCCTACATTAATCAATCTGGTCTTCTTTTGGATCTTCCAAATCCCATTCGCTTATGTTTTAGCGAAGGTTCTTTCTTACGGATACTCTGGAGTATTCTGGGCGAGTATGATTACGGAAACTTCTGTCGGATTGTTCACTCTTTGGCTTTTCCGGAAAGGTGGTTGGAAAACCTCGAAGGTTTGAATTTAGGTTTTAGGCGTTCCTGATCGCGGGAACGCCAAACCTATTACGGTATCACTTGAACTTGTACAACTCCTACAATTTGGTTTACACGCATTCCTGGAAAAGGGGCAGTGTCTTGATAGGATGGTATTCTATAGATTACATTCGCATTGCCAACTGTGGATCCTGAAACATTGCAACTTAAGGGATTCGTGTACGGACAACCGTCGAAATAAAGGTTAGTACAAGATACCGAACTTAAAGAGACACCGTTAGTAATTGCTTCAAGACTGAAAGCTGTACTAGGGCAACCGGAATATGGATATTGGATATCGATCGAATAATTGCCGGTTGCTCCTGTTTGAAAGCTTACGGAAGAGCTTGTAAAATTTATCCAACTTACAGGTTCTACTACCAATGGGATTGATCCGGGAGCTAATAGAAGCAGAAGTGGGCTAAGATCCGTTTTGTCAGTCTTATCTTTCTGTAAAGAATCGTATATAAAGTACATTCCACATTGCAATTGTAAGAATATAAGTAAAATATAGAAGAGAATAGATGCACGTTTCACTTTAAATTTCCGGAATAGGGCATAGTTTAACATTCTCGACTATTTGATGCAAGGTGGATTTTTAAATTCAATAAAACTTATGTATAATTTTGGAAACGAAGCAGTTTTATTCCTTCAAAAAATTTCCTATGTTTGGGCCGCTTTATTGTTCTTGATCGAAAATCTTCTGATCTTCATTTGTTCGATATATATTGGAAATCTGCTTTCTAAACGTTATGCCCATCGGCGCATTGTTCCTATCCCTCCGAAGATCGAGGTCACGGAGATCTTGTTTGCTATATCTACTATACTTCTTAATACTATTATTACATTACTCGGTCTTTGGCTTTGGAGAACAGGTTCCATTCAATTTCGGAGTGATATAGGGATTTTTGCGTTATTCGATATTTTGATCCTTATTTTAGTTATGGATGCAGGTATGTATTTGCTGCATAGGATCGCCCATATCCGATTTATTTATCCTTTCGCTCATAGAACTCACCATCGATACGATAAACCTCGTCCTTTGACACTATTTGTTCTAAATCCTCTGGAAGCTCTTGGATTTGGAACACTATGGTTATTGGTGATCTGTGCTTATGATTTCTCTTGGGCCGGAATGAGTATTTATCTCGGACTGAACGTCGTATTCGGCTCGATCGGCCATTTGGGAGTGGAACCTCTTTCGGACAAATTGCTTCGTTCTAATTTATTCAATACACTGACAACGAGCACATTTCATGCAATGCATCATCGGAACGAAGATTATAATTTCGGATTTTATACTTCGATTTGGGATCGGATCTTCGGCACCCTTTACTCGGAAAACTCGCGTAGCCAAGACTAACTCGACCCGCGAGATCTAAAGTTAAGATTTTCATTGTAGGAGTTCCAACAAGCGGAAACACCTACAGCGCATTTTAATATCCGTGAGCCGTCATAACTTTCTCAAACTTCTCCAGAAGTTTGTGATCGTCTTGATCGTTCGGATGGAAACCGGGAATATAATATTCTAAAATATAAAAGATCACTGCCCATGTAAAGCCCGGAATACCGAAGAAGAAACGAATGTCTCTAATGATCTGGCTCGGATTCGGAATACCAAAATAGAATAAGGCTCTGATCGTCCCAACGATCGCTAAAAGTCCAAGAAGTTGAACTGCGATAGTCATTCCGAGTACCCGAGTAAAATATCCACCGCCGGAGGCACGGTACACATCATATGCCACGGCCTTATGTTCTAATTCTTCCAACGCATGCCATTCGATCACTTTCCAGCTGATCGGGTCGATCCAAGCTACACGTTTTTCCGGGAGAGAAAGTAAAAATCTACCTAGAGTTGCGGTGAAATGTTCTGCGGCCGCGGTGATCGAGAGGGCGAGTCTTTTTCCCCAAACAGGAAAAAGTTTTAGAATATTCTTTTCTAATATATCGAAGAATAACCAGCAGAACATTTTTTCATGACTGCGGAAGTCCAAACCGATTTCCACGAATCTTTCGTTCATTTTATCATGAACGTTTCCGTGGACCGCTTCTTGTCCTGCGAATGCTTTAATCTCACTCTTAAGAGCCGGATCGACAACTTCGCTGAACGCTTTGACTGAACGTATAAAGAAACGTTCTCCTTCCGGAAATAATACGCTTAAGCTGGAAAGAAATGCAGTAAAGAACGGGATGTTTTTTCCGAAACCTTTTTCCTTTGCGATGTCTTCCAAAGGGAATTTCGGCTTACGTATCTTTGGCTGGACTCTTGTAGATGTCGCTTGGCCCATAATATTCTCCTAATATAAAATCGTTTGGATTTTCGATTTTTCTTTCTCCATCCTTTGGATTTTCACCGCTCATTAGAGAATATAAAAAAGATATTATATAAGTCCGGGTTGTTATTTCTATTCCTCGAGATTGATCCGGCTCTCTTTTGGGAATAGTTATCTTTTGAATCATTGTAGCGATTGTTACAATATTCGGTCAATCCCAATCCTGAAAAAATGGACGGGCTAAGTTGAATAGGCGGCCCGAAAAAGTAGTAAACACTGCTCGGAAAACTGCGGAGTTAGGACCTAATGGAAGCCTCTTCTATCTTTATCTTTCGGATCCATTTGTATATTCTCCCAATAAAGAACAATTTAAACCTTCGATCATCACTTTCTTCCAAAACGAATCAAAGCCGAGAGATTTTATATCGAAGAAATTTTAATTTTTTCCTAATTTGATCTCTAAATATGACAAATTCTGTCATATTTATCTTTTATATTATTAGTGCGCGGATTCGAGATTTTTGATCTACATTTAAGATCCGTAAGGGAGTTATATATGAGCCTTAAAAAATATACCGGAAGTTGTCATTGTGGTGCGGTTCGTTATGAAGCGGATTTAGATTTGAGTGCAGGCACGGGAAGATGTAACTGTTCCTTCTGCAGAAAAGTTCGAAACTGGTCCATCATCGTTAAGCCGGAAGCTTTTCGTTTATTAAATGGAGAAAATAGTCTCAGCTTTTACGAATTTAATACCAAGAGCAGCAAACATCATTTTTGCAAAAATTGTGGAGTCAGAACTTTCTCAAAAGGATATATCGAAGAGATCGGCGGTGCATTCATAAGTGTTGCCATTTCTACTTTAGACAATGCAGATCTAAACGAACTAATAGAAGCTCCTGTATGGTATGCAGATGGTTTGAATAATAATTGGCATAGCCAACCCGCTGAAATTAGATATTTATAAAAAACGGTTCCTTCGGATCTCGAATTGCACACTAAGTTTGATCGAAGGCAAATTTACAAAAGCGGCCCCACCCCTTCTGAGCGACTTATAAGGAGCGAGAAGACAATCGCCCTGCAAGTTGGTGGGAGAGCCGAAGCGATAGCGGAGCCTGGAGTAGCCCGACCCGCAGGGTTTACAAAAAGATTCCCGATGTTGGAGTTCCTACCTCGCGGGAACGCCCTAATCCTTATACCTGTTGGAATTCCTACAGTCAATTTTAGGTGAAATCTTGGACCGTTGGAAAACTTTGGTTTATATAGAGCGCACTTAAAGATGATCAAAATTTCTAATCTTCATAAATCTTATACTTCTAACTTGTTGTTCGATGATCTGAATCTGAGTTTGAATCGGGGCGAAAAATTGGGTCTCGTAGGTCGGAACGGTCACGGTAAGTCCACTTTGTTCCAGATGATTTTGGGAAATGTGGAACCGGATTCCGGTTCTATCACTGTGCCGAAGGGTTATAAGATCGGGCATTTGCAGCAGCACTTGAAATTTACTAAGCCTACTGTGTTGGAAGAATGTGCGCTCGGGCTTCCGGAAGGTGAAGAATACGAGACTTGGCAGGTTGAAAAAGTTTTGTCCGGTTTGGGTTTTTCGGAAGCGGATCTGGAGAGAAGTCCGGAGGAGTTTTCGGGTGGTTATCAGATCCGGATGAATCTGGCGAAACTTCTGGTCTCCGGTCCCGACTTACTCATGTTAGACGAGCCGAACAACTATTTAGATATCGTTACGATTCGTTGGCTTGAGGAATTCCTACGTGAGTGGGAAGGTGAGATCATTCTGGTCACTCACGATAGAAGTTTTATGGATAGTGTGGTGACTCATACTGCGGCGATCCATCGTACGAAAGCGATCAAGGTCCAAGGTGATACGGACAAACTTTATAATCAGATCAACCAGGCTGAAGAAATTTACGAAAGGACCCGTTTGAACGAGGCGAAAAAAAGAAAACAAGAAGAGATCTTCATCGCACGTTTTAAAGCGAAGGCGAGTTTCGCAAGCCGTGCTCAGTCCAGAGTGAAAAAACTGGAGAAGCAGGGTGAGATGAAGGCGCTGGAAGAGATCGAAAGTTTGGAATTATACTTTAACTCCGCACCTTTTGCAGCGAGCCAAATGTTGTCTGCGGAAAATATTTCTTTCTCTTATTCCGGAAAGGAACCTTTTTTGATTTCCGATTTTTCTCTGAGTGTTGGTAAGAGAGATCGTATTTGTATCATCGGTAAAAACGGTAAGGGTAAGTCTACTCTTCTGAAACTTCTTGCCGGGGAACTCCAACCAAGTTCCGGAAAAATACAAAAACACCCCGCATTGAAAGAAGGTTATTTCGGTCAGACGAATAAATTGAATCTGAATGAGAACGCGACTGTCACCGAAGAAATTATGAGTGCGGATAAATCTTGCACCGAATGGCTTGCGAGAACTATCGCCGGTGGATTGATGTTCTCGGACGATATGTCCTTGAAAAAGATCAAGGTTCTTTCGGGCGGCGAGAAGAGCAGGGTGATGCTCGGAAAAATTTTAGTGACTCCTTGTCATCTTCTATTTCTGGATGAGCCTACCAACCACTTGGACATGCAATCTTGCGACGCATTGATCGAGGCAATCGACGAGTTCGAAGGTTCTCTCATCATGGTTACTCACAATGAAATGCATCTTCGCGCTGTCGCAACCAAGTTGATCGTTTTTGATAACGATACGATCCGGATTTTCGACGGTTCTTACGAGGACTTCCTCAAAGATGTCGGCTGGTCCGACGAAGACTATTAGAAAAATTTAATTTTCTTTAGTAATTTATTTGGGCGGTCCTCCCGCTTCGCGGGAGTCGTGCTGCTACGGGTTCGCTGTCGCTCATCCGGGCGTATCGCCCGGACTAAAGCCCTTTGCATCACTACCGCGGCATTGCTGGGCGGGGATTCCAAGTGGGATCGGTGTTTTGTAGGAGCTCCTACATGGGAGGGAAGGCGGCCCCCACCCTGATTCGGGTGGTGGAGGAGGGCTCCCGTGGGAGAAGCGATTCTCACTTATCACAGTTTCGCATTTCCCTCAATCACTATTTGTTCATAAATTTTGTAGGAGCTCCTACAAAATCTCTGATAAAAGTTTATTTACAGATTGGTCTATTCAGGCTCGCCGTTCACCCTTTTCTAACCAACCACGCACTCACAACCAGCAGTGCTAATCCGATCATCTTTTGAACTGAAATCGGTTTTTCAGGAAATCCTAATACTCCCCATTTTTCTAATAGAATAGAAGTTACAACTTGCCCTAATAAGAATAAAGCGATCCAGCTTGTGGCTCCTAACTTAGGAGCAAATACTAAGGAAGAAGTAACTACTACAGCTCCTAAAAATCCTCCGATCCAAATCCACCAAGGTTGTTCTTTGATTATTTGCAATAAGAATGAAGTAGATTTCATTTCTCCTAAGGCAAAAGTTACGATCCCCAATGCGATCGTTCCGACAAAAAAGGAAATGGTGGAGGCAAGCCAAGGACTTTCTATATTTTTTCCTAATATGGAATTGATGCCTGGTTGTATGGACATTGCGAGTCCGGAAAGAAGCGCGAAGATTACGGGTAATAATAGATTCATACGTTGACCTTAGCTTGCCCGTATTTTTTTACGAGCCGTTTAGGATTTAGGATGGGTCACTTTGAATTCTATATTTGCTTTTATTTCTCCGTTCACGATGATTTCCAATTTATGGATCCCTGGAGAATGTATTCGTGTAGTCATTTGCTGGAAAGATTGTTTTCTTTCGTAAACTTTTGTTTCATTCGGAGAAAATTCTCTTTCTTCTATCTGAAATACTTTTACGGAAAAATTTCCGGAGGGTTTTAGATAATGGATCTTGGATTCTAATCTGTAAAGTGTAGGTTCTTTTGCTTCCGATTTCATTTCGAATTTATAGATTAGATGTTTTCCGATCTCTACAATTTTAGGTTGGAGTTCCAACCTTGAAATTTTAGCGGATCCACTTTTTGAAAATCCGAAGATAGAGAGCGTATCGGAGTTACCTTGTTTTAATAAACCTCTAAGCGCATGTTTTAACAAAAGATCTATGTTTGGAGATTTACCCATCCATTTTTTTGCAATTGAGATCACTAAGTCAGGGTGATCTTTAGAAATATCGTTTAGATGATTGGCTACACTTCTACGAACTACTTCGTCCGGATCGTTTTTCAAATTTTCTAAAATGGAGAGAGTTTTTTTAGGATCTTTTTTTAATCCTGGGATTCCCTTTCCCCAAGGCAATCTGGGGCGAGAACCTTCACTTGCTAATCTTCTCGTTCCCGGGTGAGAATGTTTGGACCATTCTAACATTTTTTTCCAAGTGATATCCGGATATCTGATCAAAAACTCTCGTATGGAGAATTCACAAGAAATGATCTGAGTAATTCTCTCCATACAATACAAGGATTCTTCCGGAAAATCGATACCTGAGATCTCTACAACTTCTCCTAAGAAGATGATGTAAAATCTTTGGGTTCCAGGGAATTTTTTCTCAAGTATTTTCGAAATTTTTAATAAAGGAGAAACCGCTTTTGGGAATGGTTTTGGAAGAGAGTTCGATAGGACATCTGCAATCCTTTTGATCCTTTGTTTGAGTTCTAATTTCTTCCAATCTTTACGTTTGATCTCTCGGACCCAATCTTCCGGTTGTTTATGAGGTAATATTGCCGAGAATTGTGTTCCTATCTCCAAGAGAGCCTTGTCATCATAAAAGTTCTTAAGAGCTTCCGCCATAAACTTTGTTATGATCCATTTATAGGTTTGGATAGGTAGTATTTTTTCACTATTTGTTCAGGTAAAGTTTTGATGGCAGAGGAAATATTAACAGCGATACTTGCGTCGGTTCTCTCTCGGAAAGAGTAAAATGATTTCCGAAAAATCATTTTATATATTAGATACACTTACGTGAATATAGCATTAACAAGATTAAAACATTTAAATGTTTTGGGTTCTCAATATTCTTCTCCCGAAAAATTGGTAGAAGTTTTGGTTGCTATCCAAGGACAAGACTACGCTGCCTCAAAATGGGCCGTCGGACTTAGGATTCCCGATTTGAATGAGGAAGATATAGAGTCTGCGTTCTTGGACAAAAAAATTGTTCGATCTTGGCCTTTGAGAGGAACATTGCACGTTGTTTCTTCTAAGGATATATATTGGTTATTGGATTTATTGGGTCCTCCTACGATTTCCAAATACGCAGCTCATTACAAAAAGATAGAATTAGATCCAAAAGTATTAAAAAAATGTTATTCTATTCTTTCTAAAAATCTTTCGAACCAAAACTTTCTTACTAGAAAGGAAATTTCTTCCATCTTAGAAAAATCCGGGATTATAACAAATACAACTAGATTATCCCATATTCTGCAAAGAGCGGGTTTGGAAGGTTTGATCTGTTTCGGTCCAAGAAGGGATAAGGATTTCACTTACGCGTTGATCGAAGAATGGATCCCTGGGGTCAAAAATGTCAAAAAGCCGAAAGAAGAAGCTCTCTATGAGATCACTAAAAAGTATTTTGATACTCGGGCTCCGGCTACCTTGGCCGATTTTGTATGGTGGTCCGGATTGAATGTAAAGGATGCAAAGACAGGTATAGAAAGTTTCAGTTCTAAATTGAACAGTTTTCAAAAGGACGATCAGACTTATTATATTCCTAAAAAGACGGAACTAGTGGATAAGGGCTCGGACACATTATTTCTTCTTCCTGCGTTCGACGAGTTTTTATTGGCATATACTGATCGTAGAGATTGTATGGATCCTCCTCCTAAAAGGCTTTTGACTCCTGCAGATGATCTTTTTAGACCTATATTGGTTATTAACGGTTGGGTAAGCGGAATTTGGCAGAGAGAATTAAAAAAGGAAGATATTATTCTAAAAGTAAATCCTTACAAACCTCTAAATGCTAATTTAAAAAAGAAACTGAAAAAAGCAGCGGAGGAATACGCCAAGTTTCTTGGAAAAAATTTGATTTTAGAAGTTTAGCTTATCCTGAAAACTCTATCAGCAATTTATGAATTAGGTCGTAGTTTTTCCAAGGAAGAAAATGTCCTTCTTTCGGTAGAAGATATGTTTTTGTTTCTGTAGAAAATTTTTTCTGAATAAAATCCGGATTTTTTGGATCTACAAGTCCGTCTTCTTCTCCTTGGATAACTATTGTTTTGGCTTTGATCTTTTTCCATTCCGGAGCCAGAAATCTTAACTGTTCTTTTAAAGGTAACATTTCGGAATTACTTTGAGACAATTCTTTCGGTAAAATCAAGTTTACGATCCAGGTATCGGCGATCTTGTTGTACCATTTTATTTCTTCCGTTTCTGGATCCATGGCAGCCGCTAATAAAAACAGATATTGAAATTTTTCGGGAGAAATCGAGGCCATTCTTGCGGCGACCGGACCTCCATAAGAATGTCCTAATATAGAGATCGATTTTTTTCCTTTTTGCATTTCAGGGAGTTGTGTTAGGGTCCCTAAAATTTTTTCTGCTTGGGCGTTCACATCTGCGATTGGTTCAGGAGATTTTCCGAAACCCGGACGGTCTATTGCAAGCATACAATACATTTTTAATAATTCGGGATCTTTTAAATATCTAAGATAATTTGACCAATTGCCCGGAGATCCATGGATGAAAATAAGGACCTTATTCTTATCGGGTTTACATCCGGTGCTAACCCAGTGTACAATACCTTCTTCCTTTTTGTTTTGAATGAAATATTCTTGGTAAAATATTTCCGATTCTTTGAGTTTCTGGAAGGCCTGATCTTCTTCCATATTCATTTCTTCATAACTGCTGCAACAGGAAAGAAATAAGGATAAAAAAAGAAGAGTTAACTTTTTCATAAATGATCCGAGAAGGACTTAATCGATAATTCGCCCAATCTCAGCATCGTTACGGTATATCGAACTTTTTATACAAAAATTTTAACGAGCAAAAAGATCCCGAAATTCGCTCCGAATACTATATAGAAAAATAATGGGGGAGAAGGTTCCATCTGTTTGTCGATTGTTTTGTTTAAGCTTACCTTTATGATCTCTTCTAAAGCTGAAATATCTTGAGCTCCTTTTTGTTCGTAAACGGCTGCCACTTCTTCCGCGAACTCAGAGATCCGGATCTTTTTTAAGAAGGTCTGTAATATAAAACGAAGAACTTTCGGCCAGTTTTCCTTCTCCTGTAGAAAGGTTGGCAGGTCTTTAAGTTTAGAAGAGATAAACTTTCCCCAGTTGTCTATCTTTTCTGATCCGACTTTCTTTTTGATCATTTCGGAAAGTGTTTTGGAAATATTATCAGTGAACCAGGTCTTGTTTTCAGATACTAAATTTCCTAGTTCCCTTCCTAAAAGATATTTTTTGATCCCGAGGAAATAGAGGAAAGGGAATACAAAGGCGAATCCGATTACCAGAAGAACTATAGGCCAGAGTTCAAAGACTATTACGATTAACGCAAGTACTGCTCCGATTCCCCCTGCTCTTGCGATAGGCATTGGTCCAAGGTTGGACGTGATACTTTTCATTTCAGGAAAACAGAATGCTAATAGAAAAAGATTAAAGATAAATCCAAGAAAAAGTGCTATGGAAGAAAGTAAAAATATTTTTGCGGAACTTTTGACTGCAGTTTTTACGAATGTTCCGATCTCTTCTTTCATTAATATTTCTCCGGATAGTATTTCCTATTAATAACGGATCATATCCGGCTTTTTTGCACGTTTTAACTGTTTTGTTTCAGCCAATTGAACATGATCTCGAAAATTTTTTCATTTCCAGGTTCATCAGTAAGCCAATGTGCATGATTGGGCAGGGGAACAAATTCCGAATTTTCGTATCTTCTCGCGACGGCCTTTGTGACTCGAATTGGGATGATCCTGTCTTTCTCCCCGGCTAAAACTAAGACTGGACAATTTACTTTTTCTGCCGGGATTTTACTTCCTTTAAGAGGATCGAAAAACCAAAATGCAAGTTCGAAAAGCGCTCTGCCAGATTCGTAATTTAAAGAAGCATAATATTCTTTTCTTTTATCTTTCGGAACTCGATTGAATAATCCGAAATTCGCTCCACGATAGGTTGGTTTGAAAGGTTTGCCCCAAAATTTCCAGTGAAACGGAACTTCTAACAAAGTATATAAGGAAGAAGGCCCTAACGGAAAAATTCCTGCAGGAGCTGCAGGTGCGAACAATACGATTCTCGATGCGAAACCTTCTGCGGCTAACGCTTGCGCCAGCCATCCTCCCATGGAGTGGCCGATCAATGTGGGTTTGTCCCAGCCTTTGTTCCGGATTTCCTGTTTTAGAAATTCAACATAGTCTATGAGTCTATAATTTCCTAATGCAGGGTCCGGTGGTTTGTTTAAAACATGAAATGGTAATGTAGGTGCAAATACCTCATGTCCTTTTTGTTCTAATACTTTTCTAACCGAGTCCAGAGTATCCGGTCTGGACCACATTCCGTGTAATAAGACGATCTTCATGTTTAGACCCGAGGGTCCCAATTGGAGGTCATCTTAAGAATAGAATCAAGAAAAAAAGAAGAAGGTTCTAAGTTTCCGGAATAAATCCTCTTCTCATCGTATTCTCAGTTATACTGATCGGTTCTAAAAATTGTTTTAGATAATCCGGGCCGCCTGCTTTTGCACCCACTCCCGAAAGTTTATAACCACCGAATGGCTGTCTGTCCACTACGGCTCCCGTGATCCCTCTATTGATATACAGGTTGCCGACTTCGAAATTCTCTTTTGCATATTGTATGTTCTTGGGATTTCTGGAGAAAATCCCTCCGGTAAGAGCATAGTCTACGTTATTCGCTATTTTAATGGCATCTTCAAAATTTTTGGCCTTGAATAAGGTGACGTAGGGTCCGAAAAATTCCGTTTGTCCTAGAGGAGAAGAAGGATCTTCACTTTCAAAAACGACAGGTTCCACAAAATGGCCCGTAAGTTTTTGATTATCCTTTATTTCAAGTTTGCTTAATATTTTAGAAGAGAATTGAGAGGCTATCCCTTCCAATCTTGCTCTGGATTCTGAATCAATGACCGGTCCAACTTTGACGGAAGGATCCTCGGGTAATCCTGGTTTCAAGGATTGTAATGCGTCTATAAATCTGTTTTTAAATGTATCGTATTTAGATTCCAAAAGTATAATGCGAGAAAGTGCACTACATTTTTGTCCTTGAAATCCGAATGCGGATTGTATAGATGCGATTACTGCTTCGTCCAGATCCGCGTCTTCGTCCACGATCAAGGCGTTTTTGCCTCCCATTTCAGCGACCACTCTTTTTACGAATTTTAGATTTTGGGAGGCAGCTTCTCGGATCATTCCTAAACCGACCGCTCTGGATCCCGTAAAATTGATCGTATGTATTGCAGGATGTTTTACTAAATACGCCCCGATCTCTTCTCCTTTTCCCGGTAAAAAATGAAGTGCGGAAGAAGGAATGCCCGCCTCAATTAATATATTAAAAAGTTTGAATGCGATGGCGGAAGATTGTTCCGCCGGTTTCATGATTACGGTATTTCCCGCGACTAATGGAGCTACCGTCATCCCGCAGAGAATTGCCAGAGGAAAATTCCAAGGAGCGACTACTAATGTGACTCCTTTGGGTATATAAGTATAAATATTCTCTTCTCCCAAAAGATCTCTTTTTCTGGGCTGAAAAATATGTTCTGCTTCCTTTGCATAAAATTCACAGAAGTCGATTGCTTCCGCGATCTCCGCATCTATATCTTTGATCCCTTTTCCTACTTCTAAGGACATTAATGCCGTAAGTTCCGCTTTTTGAGAGCGTAGAATGTCGGCTGCTTTTTTTAAAAAGCCGATCCGGATCTCAGGCTTTGTGTTTTTCCATGTTTCGAAAAATTGGACCGAATTTTTCGCAGCTTCTTCCGCATCCGTTATGGAAGCATAATGTATATCTGCGATCTTTTCCGATGTATTTGCCGGGTTGAAAGAAGGAACTATTAAGGAAGACTTTTTTGTTTTTCCGGAAATGATCGGAACAACTTGTATCGGGAATTCTTTTCGGATGGAAACGAATCCTTTGTTTAAGATGGATCTTTCTTCTTCTCTCGAAAAATCTCTTAAGGTTTCATTTTGAAAATTAGAATTATTATGAAAGTTCATTTTGATTTCGGATTCTCCAAATACAATAGTCGTTCCCTATCTTTACTATTCGCGTTGATGTTTTTCAAAAAGCCTTCGTTCGTGGAATTTTCGAGCAACCTTCTTACCAAATAAGCCATACCGGGGATCACTTCTCCGATAGGAGAATATTCCCTGACGGAAATCCCCAAGCTGCGGATGGCTTGTTTGTAGGAGTTTCCCATTCCGTATAACATCTGTACTTCGAAAAAGTTTTCCGGGACCGAATATTCCGCCGCTTTAACGAACGCTGAGGAAAGACTTCTTATATTATGAGAACCGAATGCAGGTCTTATATGAGGATAAGATTTCAATAAGAGTGCTGAACATTCTTCATAATTTCTATCCGTTTCGGATTTTATAAGAAAAACAGGAGGTTCCCAGCCTTTTTGAGCGGATTGGGTCATTTCATATTCCCAATAGGCTCCTTTTACTAAACGAACCGTCAGAGGGTATTTTCGTTTTTTAGAATATTCTATTACTCTTTGCAGATCTCTCTGAGAGGACTTCAGATACGCTTGGACTACTATCCCGAAATGCGGATAGTCTTGGAACTCCGGTTCTGAGAAAATTCTAAACGCAGTATCCATTATGATGTCCTTGGTCTCATATTGTTCCATATCTAGGTTGATAAAAATATTTTTGGAAACTGCAGAACTAAGGATCGGCCTTAACTTCTCCATTAAATGGGTCACTGAAGATTCATGTGCAAGAGGGTCTAATTGAGAATATAGAGAAGAACATTTTACTGAAACGTTTCCTGCAGGTTCTCCTGGAAATTGAGAGCTGCGTATTTCCGAAAGTTCTTTGTCCTTGGAAACTTCTTCCAATAAAAGTAAATACTCATGGATATAACGTTCTGCTTCTTTTTCGGAGAGTACAGCTTCTCCTAAGATGTCTATTGTGGAGCAGATGCCGTTTTTGTATCTATCCAGGATCTTTTTACGATCGGAACCGTAGGTCCTTCCTAAGATAAAAAATTTTGCAGTAAGTCTGATCCCGATCTTTGCACCTAATGCGACAAATACTGAACTGAACGGATTGGATAATAGTAAGGAAAGAATTAATAAGATCCATTTGGGAAGTTCTGTGGGAGTTTCGACAAAATAGATCCGTATATAACGGGAAATGGAAGAAAGTGAACTAAGACTTGGAAATAGATCCGCGAATCTAAACGCTTGTAGTTTTAGAAGAGGGCGGTTTTCCAGGAACAAAAGACTTTTAGAGAATAATCTGTATGTACTAAACAAACCGTCTTCGAAAGAATCACTCAAACTAAATAATTCCTTTCCTTTTTCCAAGATCTTATTTTGAAGATCCGAGGAAGAAGGTTTTGTTTTAGGTTCGTTTTCTTCTGTAGTCTTCATTCTATTTTGTTCTGATCCCGGCGGTTTTGCCATGCGAACCTTTCTAAAAAGCTTTTGCATCCACTATTCCCGAACCAAATATTACGAGTTGGAAAAAAGCATTGCCTTTTGGGCGAATAGAGAGTCAAAGTTCGGTAGGCCTGCCAATGAATATCCTATCACATTCTACCACGAATTTTTATAAGGAGCTTCCTGAGATTTCCCAATTTTCGGAAGTTACGGATAGCAAACATTATAGAAAGGTTCCGGACGATTGGATCGTGATCGTTACGGACATAGTCAAATCTACCGAGGCGATCTTAGAAGGTAGATATAAGGATGTAAATATGGCCGGGGGATTGACCTTGATGGGGATCACGAATCTTCTCAAGGACATGGAGTTTCCATTCTTCTTCGGTGGAGATGGTGTGACCATTTTGCTTCCCGGTTCTAGATTGAATGAGATCCGGGATATTCTTGCGGATACAAGAGAGTTTGTTAGGGATTATTTTAAGATGGAACTTCGGATCGGGTTCGTGCCTGTCTCGGATATTTATAATGCAGGTTATAGTTTGACAATGGCTAAACTTAGGATTTCCAAATATTATACTCAGGCCGTATTAGGAGGAACCGGTGCGGCGTATGCGGAGAATAAGATCAAGGAACCGAATTCTAGGTATCTAACAGATAATTCTTATATTCCGAATATTCGCGCCGATTTTTCAGGTTTTACTTGCAGATGGAAGGATATCCAAAGTCCGAAAGGAGAAATGGTCTCTCTTATCGTTAAGATCAATTCGGATTCAGATTCGGAAGCCGCAAAAACTTTATCCGGATTATTATCTATGATCGACTCTTTGTACGGTTCTGAAAGGGAATATCATCCTTTAAGAGAGGAAAATCTGATCATAGAACATTCTTCTTCAGGTTTAAATAATGAAGCGATTGCATCTTCTAAAGGAAATAGTATATTAAGGAAGTTGTATCTTTGGAAAATTAAATTTGAGACTTACGGGGCGGAGCTTGCGATCCGCTGGAATTTTCCTTTAAAAGTATTCCATTATAAATTAAATAAGTTAAAGAACTATCAGATCATCTCATCCGATTTTAGGAAATTCGACGGAACTTTTAAAATGGTATTTGCAACTGATACCATGGATCGAAAAAAATTAGAATCTAGTTTAGAGGAAGCGGAGAAGGCAGGCAAATTAAATTTCGGGATCCATATCTCCGATAGAGCGTTGATGACCTGTCTTTTACATGCAGGAACTGAAAGAGAAGTTCATTTTATAGACGGGGCAGGCGGCGGTTATGCTTTAGCGGCAACAGTTCTTAAGAAAAAATTGCAGCCGGTTGCTGCTTAAATTCTAAGGACAGCTATAACCGCTGGATTGAGTTGCAGTATTCGAAGATATTTTTGCAAACTCGGACATACTCACCAAAGTAGAGGAAAGGCTGAGTGAATACGTTCCGAAGGCATCAGCACTATTTCCCCAGTCTCTCCCTACCGCCAAAGAATAAGGTCCTGCACTCGGGATAGAAACTGCAATTGTATCGCTGATATTTTGACCTCCACATTCTCTGTCGGTTGTAGCTCCATTGATCAGATTGGTTCCATTTAAAGTGGATCCGGAATATAAAGCCAATCGTACAACCGAATCGCCGGTTATGGAGCTCACTGAGATCGTTACCGTGTCCGCTTGATTTAGGTTCAAGCTGTATACGTTTTGACAGTTGATGGAAAGGGAACAATGCCAATAATCGGAACTTGCTTGGTGTGATTGAGGCGTGCTAAATACGATCTGAGAAAAACTGAGATCCACTGCCAAACCTGGTATTGTTTTAGATGCGTCGAGCGAGATAGGCTCCGCCTTGTCACATGCAATAATTATGAAAAAGATGACAAAAGAAATGCAAAATCGAGAGACCATCGTTTTACTCCCCGACCCAATATAACAATCGAGATCGGAATAAATTTCTATAAAATCAGAAAATTCAAGGTTAGTAAATTATTTTTATTATTTCTTCCAGGACTTTGGTTTTGGTATTCTTCACGTAAGAAGAAAGAAGTCCAAAAATCATCCGGCTGCGGTTGTTGATCGTAACCGGATGATAAGAGAGGTTTATTCTTTTTCTAACCAATAGTAGAATGCAGGCAGCAACACAAGGGTCAGGATGGTAGAAGAAAAAATCCCTCCGATCACTACGGTGGCCAGAGGTTTTTGGACCTCCGCTCCTAACCCTGTTCCGAATGCCATAGGAATAAATCCAAAAGAAGCGACTAATGCGGTCATGACTACAGGACGTATACGACTGACCGCACCTTCTAATACCGCATCTCTAACATTAAGTTTACTTTCCTCTCGGATACGATCGATCGTGTATAATTTTACGAGACCGTTTAAGACTGCGATCCCGGAAAGAGCGATACATCCTACGAATGCGGATACGCTTAAGTCCATTCCTCTTAAGAATAGGAACCAGATCCCGCCTGTTAATGCAAACGGAACGCAGAAGAATACAAGCAGAGCCTGTTTGATAGATCTGAGTCCCAAATATAAGACGATAAAGATCATGAACAATGTTGCCGGGACGATCATTGAAAGTTTTTCTTTTGCCTGGGAAAGATTTTCAATTTGTCCTCCCCAAAAAATGGAATATCCATTAGGGATCTGTAATTTAGAAACCTCGGAGATCGCTTCCTTATAAAATCCTTCCAGATCCCTTCCTCTTAAGTTTACGGAGACCGCTACGAATCTTCTGGATTTATTCCTGGAGATGGTCATCACCTTCTCCTTTTTTTGGATGGAAGCTAAAAGCCGGATAGGTACGGTTCCTCCGTCTTCCGTTCCGACATTAATATCTCCTATTTCGGATTCTCTATTCCTGAATTCTTCCGAGAGCCTGATCTTGATAGGGAATCTGACTTCTTCTTCATAAAATCCTCCTAGCTCGAAGCCGCTCATGGAACTTTCCAGAACTGAGTTGAATAGAGGTAAGGAGATATTATAATATTTAAGCTTTGTACTATCAGGGATCACGTCGATTACATTCGATTTTCTTAATGCCATGATGGGATCTAATTCCACTTCTGCGGCGCCTGGGATCTTTTCTAAGGCGTTCTTTAATTCTTCCTGGAGCCTAAGTAGAACGTTCAGATCTTTCCCCAAGATCCTCACACTTATATCCGCTCTACTCCCTTCTAGAAGCTCGTTAAATCTGGCTTCTAAAGGCTGGCTTAAGGTCAGCTCTGATTCCGGGAATTTCTCTTTTACGGATGTTTCTATCTTATCCAAAAATTTTTCCCAGGTATTCTTTTCCAAAAGATCCGGAAGAATATCCTTCTTTAGAATGATAAATGTGTCCGCATTGAAAGGGCCCATTGGATCGTTTGCGACCGAACTGGTTCCGATCCTGGAAAATACACTTTCTACTTCTGGCATTTGCCCTAGGAAAATTTCTAATTCTTTTTGTTCTTTTAAACTTTCCTCTAATCCGATGTTCCCATTCCGAACGATTACTAACATTAGATCTCCTTCCGTTAGTTTAGGAAGGAATACTGTCCCCATTCTGAAATAAATAAGGAGTGTAACAGCAAAGAATATTAAAGAATATACGATGATCTTGCGGGGTTGATCCAAGATCTTAGGCAATTTTTCCGCATACCAATTTATGATCTTGCTGTCCTTCTTCTTACTATGAGCTCCTAAGTTTTTGGGTGCTAAGAAAAAGTATAGAAGGGGAGGAAGAAGGAACACTGCTAAAAATAAACTGAACCCTAATGCAAGAAGTACGGTCTCTGCCATAGGTCGGAACATTCTTCCCGGGATCCCGTCCAGAGTGAGGATCGGAATATATACCAACATGATCACTAAGATACCAAAAGACACCGGCTTTAGGACTTCTAACGAAGAATCCAATATAACTTTTCGTTTTTCTTCTTTGTTTGTGAATTTTCCGGTCTCGAATTTGGAAAGAACGTTTTCAGTGATCACTATCGAAGCATCTACTAATAATCCAAAGTCTATCGCTCCCAAACTCATTAAGTTTGCAGAGATCCCGAAAAATCTCATACAAATAGAAGCAAGCAGCATGGAACCCGGGATGATCAACGCTACGATCAGCGAGGCTCTTAGATTGAATAATATTAGAAAAAGTGTAAGTATGACTAAGATCGCACCTTCTCCCAGGTTTTTTAAGACCGTTTTTATGGTGGATTGTATCAAGAAGGATCTTTCCAATAGGATCCTCACTCTTACATTTTCAGGAAGGCTTAGTTTCGAAATCGCCTTATGCAGGTCTTCGTTTACTTTATAACTGTTTTCTCCTTTTAACATTAAGGCTGTGCCTAGTACGATCTCTTTCCCGTTGGAGCTTGCGCCTCCTAATCTTGGTGTGCCATGTTCATTCACATCCGCTATATCCGAAACTTTTACGGATGCTCCGGTAAGAGTTCTTCTAACCGAAATAGCGGAGATCTCATTTAGATTTTTCTTAAGTCCGTAGGCTCTTACTATGGAAATTTTTCCTGCATTCTCTATAAATCCGCCTCCAAAACTTTCTCCGATCGTGGAAATATCCCGGATGATCTGATCAATGGAGAGTCCCCAACGTTTCATTCTATTCGGATCCACATCTATATGGATCTCTTTTTCGTAACCTCCGTTGGAATCCACTTCTACAATTCCAGGGACCATCGCCTTGATCTGAGGGCGGACCACGTAATCCTGAACGGTCCTTAAGAACAAAAGTTTCTTTTCTTCAGGAAGTCTGTCCAATTCCGAATCAGGGACGGCTTCTACGGAGTAAAAGAAGATCTCTCCAAGACCGGTCGTATTCGGAACGATAGTGGGTGTAGCACCTGGAGGAAGTTTTTCCTTAGCGCTGGAAATTCTTTCCGCTACCATAGCTCTTGCCTGGTAAATATCGGTAGTTTCTTTGAAGATCAAAGATATATTAGATAAACCGAATTTAGATACGGAGCGTACATCTATCAGGTTCGGAAGTCCTAGAAGTTCCGTTTCTAACGGGAAGGTTATCACTTTCTCCACTTGTTCCGGATCCAAGGAACCGGTATTTGTTGTGATGATCACCTGGGCATTAGTGATATCCGGGACCGCGTCTATAGGGACTTCATTTAACGTATAAAATGAGAATATTAATAAAAACGAAACCAGTCCTACGGATAAGAATGGGTTATTTAGGCTGGTATTCAAAAGTCTGGCTAGCATTGCCCATTACTCCTAAAATATCTTTTTCATTCGTGATATAAAGCAGGTTCAGAAGACTTTCCAAATGTGAAATTTGAGCGTCCAGAACCGCGTGATGTGTTTCGTGCAGCTGATTTTCCAGCTCCAGATAACTGATAAGTTGTATCCTTCCCCGCTTGAACTCCATATCCGCAAAGTTCAGATCCCTGTCGATCCGATCCAGTTGGGTTAGATCGTAAAGTTTCAGGTTCATTTTAGATTGTTCGTAATCCAAAAATGCCTGATTAAATGAAGTCTGTATTAAGTTTTCTTGATATGTTAACCTGTCCTGCTTGGACCTCATATTTGTTTCAGCGGAGGCGACTTTGTTTTGGAATTGGTCCCAAACTGGGATCCTGAACTTCAATCCGAAGTCGTAAAATCTGTTGGCAACCCCGGACTTATCTTCCCCGATCTGACTGGTGATGGAATAATCCGGATACTTTTCTAAGTTTGCCAATCTGAGTTCCGTTCTGGCCTTGTCTAATTCTCCTTTTGCGGCAAGGATGGAAGGGTTTTGTGACACAGCTTTTTTTTCCAGATCCTTGCGATCGAATTTTACTCCGGATCGAAAATAAGGGATTTTTAGCTTAGGAACGAACTCTTGTCTTAAATATAAGTTTAAGGATTCGTAATCTTTTGCGGCTCCTAATTCCAGATCGTTAAAATGTTTTCGTAGAGCTAAAATTTTGCTCTCTATGATGAATAGATCCGTTTTGGCTTGAGGAGTGAAGAACGGCCTGGCCTTGATGTAACTTTCTATCAAGGAAAGTCTTTTAAGCCTTTCTTTGACGTGATTCTTTTTGTCCGCCGCCACCAGGTAACGATACGCGAATTTTATGGAACTTAGACGAATAGAATTATAAGCTTCGATTTGTTGGACTTCCTTGATCTTGGAATCATTATCCACCAAAAGTTGTTTGAGTTCCTTCCTTCCCGGGAAATAAATTGGCTGCTCTATCTGCACGGCATACTCGGCTCCGGATTCGTCGGCAGCCTTTCTTTGACCGTAATCGAAATAAACGGAAGGGTTCTGAGTTTTACCTTCCTGCCTTCTTTTGTAAAAAAGGCTTTCTAAGTCGGAATGGATCGCGGTAAGTAATGGAGAATTTTTCTCCGCGATTGCCATGATGGAATTTAATTCTAATTCTTTTGTAGTATCATTCTCAGATGCCTGGGCAGGAAGGAACAATATCCAAAAAAAAGATAAAAATACTAGTACATAAGAAAAACGCACAATAACCTCACATTATAAAAACAGAAAATTATAATGTGAGATCTAAATTAAAATTCTGACGAATGAAAGATGGGTAATTGTTTCCGAGCTGGAAAGTTTTTGGAATTCGATTTGAGAAGGGTAGAAGGAGGAAATATGGATCAGATCCTCCAAACCTATTCTAAAATGTTCAAATACTTGGACAGGAAAGGATAGAATAGAACGGGAATCCTCTATTTCTTTTTTGATAGAAACAAGATCCCAATCGCATACAGGACCGCTGTCTCTGTTTTGATCCTGATGACAGGGAGAAGATTCGGAGGTGCCCGCTTCTATTTCGCAAAAAGGACCGCAATTAAATGCAGGCACGAGAATAGAAAGTAAGGCGCAGGCCACCAGAACTTTCAAGGATCTCGATTTCATTCTTCCAGAGTAACAGTCGGCTCAATAAAGTAAATTGAAAAAACTAGAGACCGACCTTGGCTAAGAGAGTTGATTTATATCAGTTTCTAGAAGTTTTAGCGAGAACGGACCTTCTTCTTTTTTGCAGCGACCTTACGTTTTGCGGTCGTTTTCTTAACGATACGTCTGACTGATTTTTTGCGGGCCGCTTTTTTCTTCGGAACAGTCTTCTTGGACGAAGAACCTCTGGATTTTGTGACCTTCTTCTTCGGAGCCGTTTTCTTTTTTAAAGTAGAAGCTTTGTTTGCTTCCGCCAAAGATTTTCTGAACCAGAATATAAGATCTTCGTCATCTTCTAAAACTTCTTCCGGTACTTCCCAATAGGAAACTCGCACAAGTTTGCCGTCTTTGCCTGCATAAGTGAATGGTGACATTCCCGCGGATTCGTACTCCGCTTGGTTGGATTGTCCCACTCTAAAATACAAGCGGTCCTTAATGACCATTGCAAAAATTTGAGATCCGGAATAGACTCCGAAACCTCCGAACATATTTTTATAGGACAAGGGACCGCAGACTTTTAATCTATCTTGGACATGTGTAAGAAAAGAACTCATAGGCAGGGGATTGTCTCTTAGTACAATAAATTGACAAGAAGAAAATCCCGCCCGATCATAAAACCGCTTTTAACCGATCCAATGCCTGCCCGTTCTTCTCTAATTTTCCGAAAGAAAGAACCTGAGTGGGACAATTTACCACGCAAGCAGAACATCTGACACATTGAACGCTATCCATCGGTTTTCCCTTATTGGCGTAATTCATCACGTCGATTCCCTGGTGGCAAACGGAAGTACAAATATTACAAGAGATACATCTTTTTTTCTCGGAGAAGATCCTAAACTTACTGAACTTAGCATAGATATGCATGAGAGCGGAAAGCGGGCAGAACATTCTACACCAGATCCTGCCGGAGAACATAAAATAAGCCCCGACTCCTACGACTCCTCCTAATCCTAAATCCACAATCAAATCATAATATACTTTGACTGAGTCTGCGGCGAATTCCAAAGGCCAGAAAAATTGTCCCGAACTGCCGATCAATTTAGCGACCGTGAGAATTGCAGCGATCAATAAGATCCATTGGCCTGAATGTTCTAATTTGTAGGCCAACTTTCCGTGAGGCATTCTGTTCCTGTATTCGTCACCCAAGGTTTCCGCTAAACCGCCGCAGGAGCAGATCCATCCGCAATAAGCTCCTTTTCCGAATTTATAGACCAGATAAGGGATTAATCCGAAGCTCATTACAAATCCGTAAATTAGCCAGAAGGTTGTGATACCTCCGTCGTACAGAACTCCCATATTCAAAGGCCAGGCTAGAATAAATCCATACGCTTTCCAATAAGCCCCGTCAGGAAAAACTTGGGTAAGTAAAAACCCGTTAGAAGGTCCTAATAATCCTTTATCTCCCAGGAAAGGAAGAATGATCTCGGGTAATAGAAAAAGCGGGAAGATCTGAATTAATATCAGAGTAGTCGTTTGTAATTTTATATACTGAGTCGGCCTGACCCACATTCTTCTGAGCCCGAAAAATAATATGGTCGTGGAATATAGAACGGTATAATGAAATCCCGGATATTTTCCGAATAAATAAAATCCTAAGTATTTTGCACTTAGATACACGGAAGAGAAGTAAACTGCAGCGGAAAGTAAATAAAGATTTTTGAATGTTCTCCATCTCCAGGAAAAGAAAGTATCCTTGGAGAATACGAATCGAATGGAAGAAAATGCAAATACGGTCCCGGAACCTAATGCTACCCAGGAATACCAATCAGAAGCGTAAAAGGAAGCCTTGCCGAAATATAAAAATAATGCGAATGAGAATAAGGAAACAAATCCGAGGACTTCTTTAGAATTGAATGAGCTTCTGATCTTGATCCCAATTTTTTTTAAAAAAGAGATCGGTGCTTCCGAACCGATCAATACGAGAGAAGAATCTATCTTTTCGGTTCTTGATTTGGATACTTGTTTCAGTCGAACTTGTTTGGATTCGAATTTTTCCAAGGTCGAATTCGGTAAAAATCGGATCTTATTTTCTTGTATTGCTTTTTGGAATTTAAGTTTATTCTCTTCTTTCGGTCTGGAAATTTCGGATTCCCTATAGGATAGAGTGACGGATGAAGAAACATCTACCAAGGAAAGGGCCGCTTCTATGGCGCTGTCTCCTCCTCCTATAACCAAAGTATTTTGGCCTTGGAAGTCTTGCGGATCTATCAGTCTATGAAAAACGTTTTCCTGGTCCTCTCCCGGAATTCCTAGACGTCTGCTATCTCCCGATTTTCCGATTGCCAGTAGAACGTAAGAAGAATTGAATTTTTTCCCTGATTCGGTTCGTATCTCAAATCCGGGCTCCGATCCTTTGGATGGAAGAATTGATTCTACCTTTTCCCCGATTTGAATAGGAAGTTTATGTTTTTTTAATACGTGTTCAAGTGACTCAAGAAGATCTTCCTTGGTAGTATCTACGATCCGGATGGGAGAATCCACTTCTAATTCGGCAGGTTCTGCAAAGATAGGCTTTCCTTTTGGATAACTTGTGATCGTATGAAAGGGCTGGTTCGCTTCTAAGATAAGAAAGTCCAGACCGTTCTTTTTCGCTTCGATCCCTGCCGCAATCCCGGAAGGTCCGGCGCCTACGATCAAAACATCTAAGTTACCTTTTGTTTTCTTTTTAGGCTTTCGAAGAATATTATGGATCGCAGAAACACCACTCTGCACGGAATATTTTAAAAGAGGGATCCCGGTTAGATCGCCGGAGATATAAATACCGGAGATAGAACTCTCGAATTCCGGATTTATTTCAGGATATTTTTCGGCTTCCCCTTGAGGAGCGTTGTTATTCAACCAATCAAAATACTTAGGGACAAAAGATAATAGGCCTTTCATAACTCTTACAGATCTAGAAATCGGCTTGCCTGCTCTGATCTAAAAAGAAAACTCCTGCTTACGTGGATTTTTTGCAGGGACTCAATACAAAAAACCGACATTTCTTTTTTACGATCGCTGCACTTGGCTTTGCGGGATTCTGCATCTCCTTAGGAAGAGTGGCAGTCGATCCAATACTTGCTGATTCCTTTTATAACTCTGATTCTCTTTTTTTTTCAATAATTTACCAGGAACTTTTTCTAAAACCCGGAGCAAACTTTTTAATATCTTTGAAGGGTTTTGGCTGGACCCCTGCCTTATATTTTTTTCCCGATTTAGTGCAGTATTTTGCACTTAGAACCATTTTTTTATCACTGGAGAATGGTGCTTGGGAGCTGACCCATTTATCTTATTCTGCATTCCAATGGACTTTTCTTTTGTTTGGGATCTTATTCCTTTTGCAGAAGTTGACGAAAGAAAAAATTTCCTATGAAAAGGCGGGTTTAGTCCTATCCTTCGGCTTTTTGATCGGAATTATATTAATTTTATTTAAACAAGATCTGTTCGTATTTTTACCGGGATTTCATGGCGGGAATTTAGCCGTTCTATGCTGGGCCTGGGGATTTTTTTACCAATGGGTAGAGAGTAATTCCAAACGGGATTTTATTTTTGCTGCCGGAACGGTGTTCTTGTTTTCCTTAAGCGATCTGCTTTTTATTCCTTATTTTCTGATCCCTGCTTTAGGTTTACATCTTTTAGATTGGCTGCTTAAAGAAAGATCTATTCATAGGATCCAGAAAATTGCATGCGCCTACTTCCCTGTTTTTTTAGGACTTATAGCATCCAGAGTTTTTTTTCAGATTTTGCGTAAGAATAGTTTCGTATTCTTTCCGGGAACTGCAGCACCTAAAAAGATAGGGGAGGCTGTAACGTCATGGCAATCGGAACATTTCTTTAATTCATTCTCTTATTTATATAAAGAAAATTGGATCTATCTTGTTCCGATCATTTTGCTTTTTGGCATCCTGAAATTTTTAACTAGAAAAGAAGAAGGAGGGAATACAAATAAACCTTTATATCTTTTCTTGATTCTCGGGGTTATAGTTCCTTTCGTTTTTTTAATCTATGGATTTATTTTCGGTTTAACGGGAAGAGCGGGCATCCAAGGAATAGATAGATATTTTGGAGAGATACTTCTTGGGTTTTTGGGGATTGGAATAGTCTCTATTTTGAGAATTTCGGATATTCCGGCCGCAAAATTCGTACTGGGTGTTTTATTCTCTCTCGGGATCCTTATCGGGATCTATTCTTCCTATTCTAAAGGTTTGGGCCTCGCTCATTATCCTGCAAACGTTTCTTGTATAGACGAATTTGCGGATCAACATAATTGGAAAAGAGGAGTCGCAAGTTTTTGGTATGTAAGACCGATGAGGATCTTTTCCAAAAAAAAAATAGAGCCTGATGATTATCTTTACGATCTGATGTTATTCTATTGGCAGAATAATTTAAACTGGTTCGAAAGAGAAAATCCACCTTATACATTTGCGATCATTGACGGTGTGGATGAAAAGATCGTGAGGCAAAAATTGGGAGAACCAATTTCTATTTCTTATTGTGATAAGATCCCCATATATACATTTGCAAATCCGGGAAAAAGCCTGGAATTCGTAAAAGAAAACCGAAACAAAATAGATATCTGGAAGTTTTCCACTTCCAGATATTAAGATTTTATAATTAAAAATGATCCGGAATTATATTATTTTCCCGGATCTATTCTTAGGATCTGTCCTGCTCCAAAATCCGCTATATAAACGGAACCTCTTGCGTCTTTTCCAAAACTAGAAATTAATACGGGCCATTTTCCTAAAGAGTATGCTTCTTTTACGGGACTTCCGTCTTTAGGAAGATCGATTGCCCAGATCCTCCCGGATACAAAATCTCCGAATACATATTTGCCATGCAGGTCCGAGATCCTATCATTAGTGACTACATAACCTCCAGTGATGGAACTTCCGTCTTCTCTACCGTATTCGTAAACCGGGTCTGTTAATCCTTTTTTGTCACAGTCCGTTTTAGGTTCGAAACAATGAGTTGCTTCCATTTTGTTCCAACCGTAATTTTTTCCTGCTTCTACTATATCAACTTCTTCGAATAGATCTTGGCCTACATCCGCGATGATCAATCTTCCAGAAGGATCGAAAGAATATCTCCATGGGTTTCTGAAACCGTAAGCGAACGTTTCCGGTTTGAATGCAGGATCTTTTAAGAAAGGATTATCTTTTGGGACCGAATATTCTTTGCCTGGATCTTTTGAGTTTACATCTATTCTCAAAACGGAACCTAAGAATGTAGAAGGGTTCTGCCCGTTACCTTTCGGATCTCCCATCCATCCCCCGTCTCCCCAGGCGATATATAACATACCGTCTTTTCCGAATGCCAATTGTCCTGCGTTATGATTTCCGTAAGGTTGTTTGACTTCCATCAAGATCCTTTCTTTGGAAAGTTTTGCTTTTTTAGGGTCCTTAGGAAGATCTATAGTCCATTCTGAAACTCTACTAGTCTCTCCGTTCTTCTTTGCCACATAGTTAAGATAAAGAAGGGGTTTTTCCGGAAATTCAGGATGGAGCACTACTCCCAGAAGTCCTTGTTCAGAGTCCGTGGAAATTCCATCAAGTTTTAATAATATACCTGAACTTCCGTCTTTTGGATCCAGCCATTTTAATGCTCCGGTCTTCTCCGCTACCAAGAAGATATCCGGTCCCGGGATCATCAGCAAATCTACCGGTTGTTCGAATCCTTTTCCTACCGTAGTAAGACCGATCTTTATCTTTTTTCTTTTTTCATCGTTTTGATTGAAGACTGCAACTAAGCCGGACTCTTTTCCTTCCGCTTTGTATTTTGCCATATCATCCACATTGGCTACCAGTAGACGTCGTATATCGTCGCAGGAGATGCTGAAGAATATTAAGGAAATCGCCGGAATTAGAAAGGATCTATAGAAGGAAAGTTTCATGATCCGAATTCTTCCTTCGAATCAGTTTAAATCCAGCTTTTTTCACAGGAAGGGAATAAAGAACATTGGAGCGTATCGGGATCGAACCGATGACCTTCTGAATGCAAATCAGATGCTCTCCCAGCTGAGCTAACGCCCCTTGTTTCAGGGATGAGTGGAAACTTTCACGGTTTAGAAGTTTGTCGGAAGTCCGACTATCCACTCTATCTAAACCGTTTTACCTGGGCCTGATAAGATTTGAACTTATGACCCCACGCTTATCAAGCGTGTGCTCTAACCAGCTGAGCTACAGGCCCGGTAAGAGACATGATTTTTATTCGAGATTCTCTGGCAAGGGATTTTTAGAATAACAGACAGGTTTTGCATTTACGGATTTTAAGATTCACCTTAGATTTGCCGCGTGAGATTCGGAAAAACAACCTTCTTTGCCCTCCTAATCTCTTCTTTTCTTTTTCAATGCGGTCTTGTCGGATCGGGTTCGGAACATTCTTCCGCGAAGAATGGAATTCTGGATTTAAGTGAACATTCTTTTCAAGACGGTAAGATCATTCCTTTGGATGGAGAATGGGAATTTTATTGGGAAGAATTTATTTCTCCAGGTGACTTCTCCGATCCAAAATTTAAATCCCGAAAAAAGTTCGTAACCGTTCCTTCCGTTTGGTCGGAAGAATTTTCTAAAGATCCGAATTCTGCAGGTCATGGGTTCGCCACCTATCGACTTAAGTTGAAATTAGGAGAGAGAAAACAAACATTAGCTCTCAAGATCCCGGACTTAGGAACTTCTTATATACTTTATGCAAACGGAAAGAAGGTAGCAAGTGTTGGATCTATCGGAAAGTCCAAATCGGATGCGAGAGCAAAATACGAGTTAAAAATTTCTCTAATTCCGGATTCTGAAAATCTGGAGTTGGTATTTCATGTTTCCAATTTTCAAAACAGATGGGGAGGAGTTTGGAATTCCATTCAGTTAGGAGAATGGGAAAATATTCTGCAGGATGTAAGGAAACGCCGGGACCTGGAATGGGCCTTGGTTCTCATTGCGGCCACAATGTCTTTTTATAATGTATTCTTTTATTTTTTCAGAAGGAACGAATCAGCCCATTTATTATTCGCGTTCCATTGTTTTCTGATCATGATCCGTTCTTTGACAAATGGTGATTCCAGGCTTGCCTACGAATTTTTGCAGGAAATTTCCTGGGAACTTCCGAATCGTTTGGAATATATCAGCGTATATGCTTCCGGACCGACCTTGTATGCGTTCTTATATAGATACTGTAAAACCGATTTCTGGAAAAGATTCGGCCAATATATATGTATTCCTTATTATATCGGGGTATTTATCGTATTATTTTTTCCGAATGCATATTATACGCTTACGCTTCTCCCGATCGCATTGTATATGCCTTTAGTCACGATGCCTATGTGGTTCGTTTTGCTTGTAAACGGTTTGAAAAGAAAGATAGAAGGAGGACCCATCCTATTCGCGGGCTATGTAGCGATCAGCTTATGTACTTTAAATGATATTATGCTCTTTTTCGGATTTTGGAAAAGTATCTATCTCATTCAATATGGAGAAGTTGCACTGATACTCGGATATTCCATTTTAATATCTAAAATTTTCTCAGAGGCATTCAAACGTTCGGATCTATTGGGGACTAAAATGAAATCTCTGGTGTTCTCTACCAGGGAGATCATGCAGTCTTCTTCTTATGATAAGGCTGCGGACACCGCTTTGAAGATGCTTCATGAAAATGGAAAAGAACAAACGGTCTATGTATATTTAGAAGAACCGAATTCTTCCGTTTGGAAAAGATACTCTATCTCTTCCTGGGGAGATTTGGAAACTGTAGAAGTTTATAAGTATGATGTGCAGGATCTTCTGGGCTTGGAACCTTCTTCGCTTGCCGAACCATTGGTCCATAATAATAGACTGATCGTTTCGGCTCAAGATGAACAACTTTACAAATTGATCTTCGATCTTCCTTTAGAAGGATATTCGGATGATTCTCAAGTGGACTGGGTGAGGGGGATCGCGGACGCACTTGCGTTCTCGGTGCGTAATATTGCGAGGCAAGATAGAGAGAAGCTTGCCATCATAGGAGAACTTTCCGCAGAGATCGTTCATGATCTAGGGCATCCAATTGCGATGATCCGTCAAAATCTGAAAAATATAGGATCTCAAAAAGGCAAATCAAAAACAGGTCTTCTTTTTCAAGCGGAGAAGGAAGTGGACGCACTGACGAATCTTACTCTAGATATATTAGATTTTTCTAAAAATAGGATCATTTTGGATCTACAGAATGTGGATATAAAAACCTATTTTAAGGAAATTCTCGAGGACCTCGGAACTTTCTTCCAATCCACTAAAATGAAACTGATCTCTAAGATAAATGCAAAGGGAAATATTCGTCTGGACCCGCTTCGTATCCGCAGGTTGATCTTTAATTTGGCGAAAAACGCGGCAGAGGCAACCGATGAAAAAGGGACCTTTTCTATTCGGATAGAAAAAGAGGAGAATGTAGTTTATCTGATCTTCGAAGATGATGGAGAAGGTTTTAGTAAGGATATGGAAAAATATATTTTCGATTCAGGATTCGGAAGTAAAAAACCTTACGGAACGGGACTTGGACTTTCTATCATTCGTAAAATTGTATCCGCTCATGGAGGAGAGATACTTGTTTCTTCGGAAGAAGGGAAGGGAACCAGATTTACGATACTTCTTCGTTCTTAGTTCGGATCTAAGGACTTGAGCTGGACTAATATCCTGGTCAATTCTACCATATTATCCACTTCTAATTTTTTGAAAATGGATGCTCTATGTGCCTCCACTGTTCTAACGCTCAGTTTTAATTCTTCTGCGATCTCTCTATTTAATTTTCCCTTGGATAGAAAGTTCAAGATCTGGCTTTCTCTTTTGGTGAGCTTTTTGACGATCTCCGCAATATCTCGAATATGTTTCTCGTCATAACTGAAGTTTGCGATCTCTCCGGGGAAAACTTTGCCCCTATTTAATACTTTTTTAATGGAAGCCATAATGGATTCCATGGAGTCGCTTTTTAGAATGTACCCGTCCGCGCCCGCGGAGATCGCATCCTGCAGATAGGACCAATCCCTATGCATCGTTAAAAATACGATTTTTATTTCCGGGAATTTTTTACGAATAGAATCCAGCTCTTTGATCCCGTTCTCGTCCTGGAGAGAAACATCACAGATCAGAAGGTCCGGTCTAGTGAAGCTCATCATTTTGGTGCCTTCTTTTATGGAAGAAGCAGAACCGCAATATTCATAATCTCCGGAAGCTTTGATCTCGGATTCCAGTCCGGAGCGAACGATCGGATGATCGTCTATCAAAAATATTTTAGGACGGGTTCGGACGGACATTTTCTCGGATTTTGTAGAATATAGCACCGATGGCAATCCTTAAAATTTTCCGAACCCGCGGAAATATTATGAAATTATGAAGGACTTCTTTTTAGTTAAACTCGTAGATTGCTTCGTATTCGTTGTAAGACCCGTAACCCGGCTGGGTGCAAGTTGTCTCCGCATACCAAGGATCGAAACCGCCAAACCCAGTTCCGCTGGTATAATAACTTCTGGTCGTAATTCCGCCGTCCGTTGGGTAAGTGCATCTTCCGCTGCGAGTAAATGTGCCTCCGTTTAAGCCGTTACAATCATTTGAAGCCCCTACGTATACGGTTCCGCCTGCCAAGGTATCATAACATCTGGCGTAGTCCATTTGGTTAGAAACAAAAGTCGCCTGGATTTGACCGTTTGCGATATTCGTTCTGAAACTTGCAGGAAATACACCGCTGGAATATTTAACTTCTATAATATAAGTTCCGCTGGTAAGATTCGTTTTTTTAAATTGAGCTCCTACTTTCTCGTTTTCTACGATTGTGGTTTTGGAGCCGGTCGGGCTGCTATAATAATACAAATTTAGATTAGCTCCTAGATATCCGAAGATATTAAAAAGAACGTCTCCTGTGCTTCCTAATGTAATTCTGAGATAACTGTTTTGATCGGCAGCACTTACGAGTCTGCCGTAACTATTCGGTGCTCCCAGGGTAATATCTATAATTGGTCTGTATCTTACGGTTTTAGATAGGAATGGATTTCCATTTTTGGTGATCACCATAGGAAGAGTGGTGTTCTCGGTAATCCCTGAAATAGTAGGCATTATAAATTCTAAACTTCCATCTCCGGGAAGATTGATCCCGGTGGCGGATTGCCCTCCGATCGTAATGGTATAATCTCCGGCAACGCCCGTGAAATTATTTGTAGTAAGAGTATTGTCCGAGCCAGGAAAACCTTTTTCAAATACGATATCCGCAACAGGAAGGCTATTGAGTACGACCAAATACATTAATGGATCGGTACTGTTATTGTCTTTTGAACAGCCAACCAGTCCGATCGTGTAGAATAGAAGAATATAGATCCAAGTTTTTCGATTGAGGTTCATGATTTCCTTGCCTTTTTGTAGGAAAATTATGACCCCTAAGTAAATAAATTTCTATTCGTAGGATTACTAGATTGGAGCAGTTTTATAGGTAGAAGCCGAAGAAAGATGGTCAAGCGCTTTTGAGAAGTATGAAAAATCGCGCTTACTTATTTCTTTTAAAACTGATCCCTTTATTTCCAAGTACAGTCAGCCAGAAGTTGGAATCTCGGATAATAAAATGATACACTAAAAAAGTTACAGCATAAACGAAGAAGATATGAAGTGAAAATTTTATCCAAATAGAAAGACCTGTGCTCACTACCAAAAATCCGATCCCAAGGGAAATAGGATGATGGATCAGATAAACCGGCAGACTGGATTCTCTTAAGTAAGAACTAAATTTTCCTGCTTTGTTGAAGAACAGTTGGAAAAGCCGGATGAAAAATGCGATCCAGATCCACCCGCCCAAACACTTTAGAAAAATATGAAGTATTCTGTTTGTGTAGCCGGTATATCCGAAATAAGACCAGTATGGATCGATTGTGCTGATCCAATAGAATGCTCCAAAAAATGCGAGAGCTAAAAATCCGAGTAGAATGATCTCGAGACGATCCGTTTTTCCTTTTAGGATCGTACTTTCTTTTCCGATCAAAAAGCTTCCGAATAAGAAAAAGCTGAAATCATATATGAACTGCACCGGCTCTATGTTCAGATATTTATCATCTTTTAGGAAAAAGTAATTAATTCCGCAGGTCCAGATAGTACACCAAATACCTGCGATCAATAATGTTTCCCATTTTATGCTGGATCTATTTTCGGATACTTCTTCTCCGTATCTGGAAGAAGGGAGTATGAATGTGCCGATCCTATAGACTAATGGGCGGATGCCCAGATACAAGAATGTATATAATGCTAAATATAATATGAACCAAAGATGAGAAGGGGCCGGATTCTTTAGTAAAAATTCTTCCCATAAAAAAATGAAATAATTTCCTTGGTAACCTTCTTGTAATGCTTTTACATAATATTGCATCGGTGCAAATAATATGACCCCAGGGATCAAAGGAAGAATGATCCTTAATGCTCTTAACTTTAAGAATTCTTTTAATGTCTTGGAAAGATAGATCCTTTCCGTAAAATAACCGGAAAGTACAAAGAACATAGGCATTCTGAAAAGATGCACCCATTCTCCGAAAACATCGAAAGCTATGGATCTATCATTATTTCTTAATGGATACATTATGATCGCGGCATATACGATCGCCACATGGAATGCTAATCCTAATAATAATGCGAAGGATCTGAGATTGTCTAAATAATCCAGCCTGCTTTGTTTGGCCGGTGAGGTTTGTTCAGCCAAGAATTACTGGTCCAATGTGTATTTAAAAAACGTTTCCCGTATCAATATATGGCTGGGATCGTTTTTAGGTTGTTCGACCATCTTATCTTTTACCAAAAGATTGATCGCGGATACCAGATCCGCATGTTCTAATCCGACTCTTAAGATGGCCCATTTCATAAATGCCGCCAAATGTACTTTGTATTGTCCGTCTTCCTGCTCTCCTCTCGTTTGTGCGAAAGTGATGAGCGCAGAAGTTACAATATTCTTTCTGTCTCCTTTTAAAAGACTCGCTATGGTTTGGTTGGTCTCTCTTAATCTGGAAGAAAGCATTTTTACCATCTTTAAAGAGAAAGAAGGGTTTGTCTGGATTAGGTTATAGAACACGCTCTCGGTGATCGCGAATAATAATACGTCGGTTTTTGCGATGGCTCTTGCACTTCTGGGTTTGCGATCCACCAGTGCCATCTCTCCGAACATATCCCCTTCTTTCAGTTCTATAAGAAGTTTGAATGCTTCTTTTACTTTTTTATGGATCCCCACTTTTCCGGAAAGGATCAGATACATTTGATCTGCAGGTTCGTTCTCATCGAAAATAACAGCGGATTCCTTAAAGCGGAGACCGTGTTTGTTTACCATATCTTCGGAGATCTTCATGCTAAAACGGACTGGAAAAGTTTTCAGTCCTCATGTACGATATCGGCGATTGGTTGGGAGCCGCAATCAATTATTCTGGTAAGAAGGCGGGAACCTCAGAATTTTACGTTGACTGCCCGACCTTCGTAAGTAGCGTCTCATTCGTTTTCCCTAAGGAGGGAATCGTGAACACGAAAAAAATCCTCCTGCTCTCTGCAGCGTTCATTATCATTTTTATAATAGGTTTTGCACTCAAACCTTCTCCTATTCAACCAATCGCCTACCAACCACCTGTCGATACTGGTTTGATCGGTGCCTTCCAAGAAAACAAAGCTTTGGAATCCGCGGAACTAATCGCACTCGGAAAGATACATGGTCCGGAAGATATTGAACCGGATGACGAAGGTAATATCTACTCTGCGAGTGAAGATGGTAAAGTGTATCTTATTTCCAAAGACGGAGAAATGAAGGCACACGCATTCACGGGAGGACGGCCTCTTGGAATGAAATTATTAGGAGACGGTTCCATCATAGTTGCGGATGCGATCAAGGGCCTATTGAAGATCGGCAAAGATGGAAAGGTAGAAGTGTTGAGCACGGAATCGGAAGGTGTTCCTTTCAAATTCACCGACGATCTGGACGTTGCTAAAGATGGAACGATCTATTTTTCGGATGCGAGTGATAAGTACGGCTCCGCGGAATATTTATACGATCTAATGGAGTCAGTTCCTCATGGTCGTTTATTAAAATACGACCCTCATACAAAAAAGACCACTACTTTAATGAAGGATCTTTTCTTCCCGAATGGAGTGGCACTTTCCAAAAACGAAGATTTTCTAGTATTAAACGAAACTTATAAATATAGGATCCATAGATATTGGATCAAAGGGCCTAAGGCTGGAACAAGCGAGATCTGGGCGGAGAATCTCCCTGGATTTCCCGATAATATTTCCTCGGATCGTAAAGGTCATTTCTATCTAGCGTTATTCACCGTTCGTAATAATATGGTGGATAAGATCTTACATCCTCGTCCTTGGACAAAATCAATCGTAGCTAAGCTGCCTAAATTCCTTTGGCCTAAACCTCAACCTTACGGATTCGCAGTCATTCTGGACGAAAACGGAGTGGTAGAAGCCAGTTTCCAGGAGCCAAAGGGAAAACACCTAAAAGAGATCACTTCCGTGAAAAGAAAAGGGGAGTATATCTATTTAGGAAGTCTTCATAACGACAGGATCGGAAAGTTCAAACTTCCCCCTGAATTAATAAAAGAATAAATAAGGAAAATTGAATATATCATGGATTTATCCATACCAAAAGAATTAGACGGAATTAGAGCAAAAGCAAAGGCATTCGTGGATGAGGTCGCCATCCCCGCAGAAGATCATTACGATTACGATCATGGCAGAATGCCTGAGACCATCGTTCAAAAATTAAGAGAAGAAGCCAAAAAAAGAGGATTATGGACCGCTCATCTTCCCAAGTCGGAAGGTGGACTCGGTTTGGACTTAGTCGGAACTGCACTTGTATTCAGCGAGTTGGGACGTTCTCCAATCGCTCCTTATCTTTGTAACTGCGACGCTCCGGACGAAGGGAATATGCACCTTCTTCATTTAGCTGCGAACGAAGAACAAAAGAAGAAGTATTATCATCCTCTTGTGGAGGGAAAGATCCGCTCCGGGTTTGCAATGACCGAACCTCCTCCTGGTGCCGGCTCGGATCCTACTACTCTTTCGACTAACGCGGAGAAGGACGGGGACCATTATATTCTGAACGGTCATAAATGGTACTGCACCGGTGCAAATGGGGCTGCCTTCTTGATAGTGATGTCCAAGGTAAATGATAGTTTCAGAAGAACTTCTATGTTCCTAGTTCCTACTGATGCACCAGGATACACAATGGTGCAAGAAATAGGAGTTTTAGGTTCACACGGTCCAGGCGGTCACTGCGAATTAAAATTTGAAAACGTAAAAGTACATGAGTCCCAAGTACTCGGAAAAATCGGAGAAGGTTTTAGACTTTCCCAAGAAAGATTAGGACCAGCAAGACTTACACATTGTATGAGATGGATAGGACTTGCCAGAAGATCCATGGAGATCGCAAGAGAATACGCGATCAAAAGGGAATTATTCGGCGGAAAATTATCGGATCACCAAGGTATCCAATGGATGTTTGCGGAATCTTCATTGGAAATAGAGTCCGGCTTTTTACTTACATTAAAAGCAGCCGACATTCTTCGTAAAGGTGGAGACGCAAGACAAGCTGTCTCTTTGGCTAAATGGCAGGTGAGTGAAACATTGAACAAATGTATAGACAGAGCCATTCAGATCTGCGGTTCTCATGGTTTCAGCCGCTATCTTAAATTAGAATTATTTTATAGAGATGCGAGGGCCGCGAGGATCGCAGACGGTCCTACCGAAACTCATAAGATGGTGATCGGCAGGAATTTAATATCCGGAAAGGAGAACTTCTGATCGTGAAAGATTCCGAATTGAAGGAAAGGCTGGAATCATATTTAGGAAAAAGGCTCCAAGGAACGGTAGAAATCGCTAATATGGTTTCTCTTTCGGGAGGAGCCTGCCAGGAAAATTTTTCCGCTGATATCAAGGTGAATGGCGGTCCTGAATCCGGCCAATACCAAACTGTATATCGAACTGATAAAGGAGCAGCTTTACTCGCTTCTTTGTCTAGGATAGATGAGTTTAAAGTTTGTAGAATGGCTTTCGAAGCGGGAGTTAAAACTCCCGAACCGTTTTGGCTGGAGTCCGATAACTCGGTCACCGGTAATCCATTCTACTTTATGAAAAGGATCCAAGGTAAGGCGACCGGAAGATTCGTAGTAAAAGATCCAAGTTTAAACAAGGTCCGTAAACAGATCACACAAGAGCTTGCGGAAAATCTTGCAAGTATCCATTCAGTCACACCTGAGAAGTGTAAGGATGAAAAACTAAAAGAAGTTCTGAATCTTGGACAACATGTGAGCGGCAAAACGGTGGCTCAAGGTTCCGTCCAAGCGTTACGTTCTCAATTGGGATCCATGGATGGAGCTTACCCGGCCATGGAAATCATTTTGAATTGGTTAGAGAAGAATGCTCCTGAAAGCGATTCTGTTGTTCTCATCCACGGAGATTTTAGAACGGGGAACTTCATGGTGAATTCGGAAGGTCTGCAAGGAATTGTGGATTGGGAATTCGCACATTGGGGCGATCGTCACGAAGATCTGACTTGGTTATGTATGAGGGATTGGAGATTCGGAAAACTGAATAAAGAAGCAGGCGGCTTTGCGGATCGTTCCGAGTTCTATGAGATCTACGAAAAGGCCTCCGGTGTAAAACTAGATCCTATCAAGATCAGATACTGGGAAGTGATGGGAAATCTTCGTTGGGCAATCGGTTGTATCGGCCAAGCAGAACGCCATCTTTCCGGAAAAGATAAAGGAATAGAACTCGCGTCCATAGGAAGAAGGGCCTGTGAGATGGAATACGAGGCAATGAGACTCATAGAAGAGTCCGTAAAATAAGGAAATCATCATGCAGGATAAACCAAGCGCCACGGAATTATTGGAAGCAATTCAGGATTTTCTAATGAAGGAAGTCCTACCTGAGTTCAGGGATAAGGACCTTCTCGCGTATAAAACATTAGTGAGTTGGAATATGCTGGGAGTGATCTCCAGAGAAATACGTTCCGGAGAAGAATTATTGGACAAAGAACTTACCAGACTTTCTTCTTTACTCAAAAAAAAATCGGAGTTTCCTAAAACCTGGAATGAAAAGAAAAATCTGACTTCTTCTTGGAACGAAGAACTGAGAGATATTATCCGAAGGGAAAAAAAATCTTTGGAAGATACGGAATACTGGAAACATATAAAGGAATCCGTTATCGAAAAAGTAGAGATCGTAAATCCAAGATTCACTACGGAATCCTAGTATGTCCGTAATATATCTGATTCGCCACGGACAGGCGAACTCCACTGGAGAAGATTACGATCTATTGACCGATAAGGGAAAGGAACAAGCTTTTGCCCTTGGAAAGTATATGGCTTCTAATGGGGATTTTCCGGATAAGATCATCTCCGGGACAATGAGAAGGCATAAGGAAACCGCGGAATTTTTTATGAAAGGGATCGGTTCTATACGTTCCGATCTCAAAACAGGATCCGATTTTCATTCATTCGATCCGAACTGGAATGAATTTCCTTCCGAGTTATGGAAGAAGTATGCGGAACATCTTTCCGGAACAAAACCAGAATTCCAAAGATCCTTATTACAATTTTCTAAAGTTAGATTAAAAGGTGGAGTTAGATCCGCCGCTCTGTTCTTTAAACTGACGGAAGAGATCTTATCCGTCTGGAGAAAAGGGGATTTTACCCCCGAAGGAATAGAAACTTTCGCAAACTTTCAATCCAGAGTGGATCTTGCCTGCGATACATATTTCCAGCCTTCCGATGCGGAAAAACTTTTTATTTTTACTTCAGGCACGCCGATCTCTTTGACTTTGAAGAAGATGCTTAGACAAGACGAAGATGTTTTTACTTGGATGCCTTGGATCTGGAATAGTTCCGTAAGTATGTTCCGTTGGGTAAGAGGCAGATATATACCCGTGAGTTTAAACTTCCTTCCTCATATTCCGACTAAGAGTGATAGAACACTCTATTAAATACAAACTTGTTCCAATATAGATGGATCTATTCCATCTTCTTTGTAATTCGTTTGTAGGAACTACAACAGCGGGTTGTATCTTTTGGAAATAAAAAAGTGTGGACTTAGATGTTCGAAGGTGTAGGATTCTGCCCCGCTGATCCGCATGAATTCCTTGGTATCCACACTAGAAATTCGTTCCTCAAAGGATAGAAGTTTAGGATTTCTATCTATATACTTGGGATCTATATTCGTTCTAATACTTTTTCTTCTCATATATTTCACGGATGAAACGGAATTATTACGGATTTACGATAATATACATTGGACTTCGTCTATCGCGATCGCTACGATCACTGCTTGGTTCGGTTATAGATCCTCTGAAGGAGAAACCAAAAGGTTTAGGCTTTGGTTTTTTCTAGGGCTTCTTTCTTATTTTATTGGTCAAGTGGTTTGGGATATCCAGGCCATTTCCAAGTTCTATAGTTTTCCTGCACCAAGCGATCTATTCTATCCTTGGTTAGGGCCATTCTTCGCTGTAGGTTTCGCTCGATTCTTAAAAGATAGGGTTCCATCTAACAGAATGAAGGTGGCGGTGATGGATGCGCTAGGACTTGCGATTGCAGTCCTTGCGGTAACCCTAGTATTATATCTTTCTAAAAAGGAAGATAGGCCTTGGTTCCAGTTACTGACCTTGTCGGTTTATCCTGTATTCACATTGTCTGCTGCCTGTATCGGTGTCTTAATGAAACCTTCCTTACGTTTAAAGGCGGATTTTTCCTTTTTATGTTTGGTGATCGGGCTCGCAGGAATGGGGATCAGTTGGTTACAATGGAATTCTATTTTTTTGATAGTTGTTCCGGAAGATGGGACCTTAACTAACGCAGGATTTTCAGCAAGTATCTTGCTTCTAGGATATGGAACCTTGACCTGGGCTCCCGATCCTTCCGGAGAGATAGAAAGAGAATCCGCAACTGAAAGCGGGCTTTTAAGAATTCTTCCCTTATTAGAAGTGATCGTTTGTTCTGCAGCAATCATCCTTTCCTTAACTCTGCCGGGCCTTCCTGAGATCATTCGGTTGGTGATCTGGTTTTCCGCGGGAGTGATGGTGGTGATAGCGAGTCTCAGACAAAGTTTACTCGTGGCGGACTTAGCAACCGCAGAACTTGTGATCCGGAATGCAAATAAAGAATTAGAAGTTACGGTTGCGGAAAGAACGGAAGAATTAAGATCAACTAATACGTATTTGGTGACTGCAAACGATAAACTCAGATCGGCAATGGACGAACTCAAAAAAACCCAGGAGAACTTGGTTCGATCCGAAAAAATGGCGGTCTTAGGAAGATTGATGGCAGGGATCGCTCACGAATTAAATACTCCGTTAGGCGCGATTCGCTCTTCTACAGAAGGTATACGTTCTATTCTAAGCGAACCCTGGGAAAAACTTCTAAAAGATTATTCCAGTTTTAATAAGGAAGAAAGGGAATTTTGGGGGATCTTATTCAAGAATGGAGGCACAGTTAACTCTGATTTCGATTCCAAGGAAGAAAGATCCAAAAGAAAAAGATCTGAAGTCATTCTGAGAGAATTCGGGATCGAAAATTCTCTAGTAATGGCGGATGCTTTGACCGATCTGGGAATTTCTCCGGATCAGGTTTCCGAATTAGCGGAGAAGATCCCAAAAGGAGAAAGAGGATGGATGATAGTCAGTAATGCATCCGCTCTTTCCAGTATTTCCAGATCCAGCCAACTCATCCTGGATGCTTCTATCAAAGCTTCCAGAGTGATCCAGGCATTAAAAAGTTATGCTTCGGGAGAAGGGGACTGGAAACCTCATTCAGAGTCCGTTTCTCCTAAAGAACAGATAGAGAATATTATTACATTATATTATTCTAAAATGAAAAACAAGGTGATTGTGGATATAAATATCCCTGAATCCGCAAGCGTGTCGGGGGATCCGGAAAGATTATACCTTATATGGACTAATCTGATCACAAACGCATTACACGCCATGAACTATTCAGGAAGAATATTCGTGGATGCGGAAAGAAAAGATGAGTTCTGGGAAATTTCAGTCCAGGACACGGGTACTGGAGTACCGGCAGAGATCAAGGATAGGATTTTTGATCCATTCTTCACTACTAAATCTCCTGGAGAAGGAACCGGACTTGGTCTGGATATTTGCAAAAATGTGGCAGAAGAACATGGAGGTTCCATCCGATTTATCAGCTCGGAAGAAGGTACAACATTCTACGTTACCCTCCCTGCCTCGCCCTAATTATTAGGTTGATGTGAAAAATCGCCCGTACAGAGTTGTGCGAGCTTTCGAAATTTTTTTTCCGGATCCTTATGAACGGACCTAAGAGCGGCAACGTATATCGAGATATATTCGAACAATCTCCTATCGGACTCATGATCTTCGATAGGCAGGGCAAAATTATAGAAGCAAACGATTCTTCTCTGCGTTTCTTAAGAGCGGGAAGAGATAAGATCATCGGACTTTCCTATTCCAACTTAAAAGACACAAGAGTTTCCTCGTTGATCGGCAAGGGTTTAAGCGGAGAAGCTTCCGATTACGAAGGACCTTATAATACTACGGTTAGCGGGCTGTTATTGCAGGTCCGCATCAGAGTGAATCCTCTCTTTGATGATTCAGGGATTTTCGGCGTTACCTTGATCTTCGAAGATCTTACGGAAAGAAAAAAGACGGAAGAAAAATTAGCTGTCACACTTTCGGATATTCGTATCGCTCAAGAAGCATTAGAAGAACACGAGGTCAAATTTAAAACATTATTCGAATCTGCGGGAGAGGCGATCTTCCTCATGGATGATCGGATCTTTTTAGAATGTAATCCTAAAACGGAAGAGATGTTCGGTTGTAAAAGAGAAGATATTATAGGAGCTTCTCCTGTGGATTTTTCTCCTGAGATGCAGCCGGATGGTCTTCCTTCTTCTCGGAAAGCATTCGAAAAAATACAGGCTGCCTTTGCGGGTAAGCCCCAAACTTTCGATTGGGTGCATTGTAGAAAGGACAGAACCAATTTTGATGCGGAAGTGACCTTAACTTCCGTAACTCTGAACGGAAAAGCCTTATTACAAGCGATCGTAAGAGATATTTCCGAGAGAAAAAAAGCGGAAGAGGAGATCCGAAAACTAAACGAGGATCTGGAACAAAAAGTAGTTCTTAGAACGGAAGAGCTGAAGGCAACGAATACTTATTTAGAAAATACGAATAAAGATCTGCTCACGGCATTAGATGAATTAAAATCTACTCAGGCACAATTAGTACAATCCGAAAAGATGGCCGTACTCGGACAATTGATCGCAGGCATCGCTCATGAGGTGAATACTCCTTTAGGTGCGATCATCTCTTCGAACGAAGGGATCCAAAGTGTGTTCCGCCAAGATTGGGAAAAATTACTCTGCGAATTTGCGGACCTGGATGCCCAAGAAAGAGAATCCTGGAAGAAAATTTTCACAAAAGGAAGTATTTTTCCCGACTTCTATGATTCTTCCGAAGAAAGGAAAAATAGAAAAATCATTAGAGAAACATTACAAAATCTTGGATTCCCATCTTCCGAGTTTTTGTCCGAAAATTTAGCCGAATTAGGAATAAGAATAGAGGATATTCCGGAACTAGTCCGAGACATTCATAAAGACAAATTTCCTACCTTAGTTGCGAACGCTTATAATCTCTCCGGGATTTTGAGATACAGTAATGTAGTAAGAGAGGCTGCTTCTAAGGCTGCCAGGGTGATACGAGCTTTAAAAACCTACGTATACCAGGACCATACAGGTATCAGTTTGATCGATATTAGGGAACAGATGGATCTTGTTCTTACACTATATTATAATAAGGTAAAGCAAGGAGTGGAGATCCGCAGGAATTTTGCGGACAACTCGCTCGTAAAGGGACAAGCAGATCAGTTGACCCAGGTTTGGGCCAACCTGATCAATAATGCATTCCAAGCCATTTCTTATCAGGGTAGATTGGATCTGGAATCTTCGATCAAAGATAATTATCTGATCGTTTCCGTGACTGACGACGGACCCGGCGTTCCGAAAGAGATCCAAGATAGAATTTTCGAACCATTCTTTACCACAAAAGAAAAAGGAGAAGGAAGCGGACTCGGTCTGGATATTTGCAAAAAGATCGTAGAAAGACACCAAGGAAAAATGGATTTCGATTCTTCTCCGGGAAAGACTACATTCAGGGTTTATCTACCTTTAGCGGAAAAATTTTAAAAGCCGCTCTTTTATAAGGAGCGGCTTTTTTGTGATCAAGATTTTTTAGGGATTTCGCTTCCTTTGATGAAAGCGGGTCTTGCTCCTAATTTTTCTTCCCATGCCTTAAGTTTTGGATAATCATCCAAAGAAAGATCTATATAGGATCTGGCTTTTACCCAAGGCCAGGTTGCGATGTCTGCAATACTCAACTCACTTCCTGCAAGGTATTCTGATTCTTTCAAACGTCTTTCCAGAACTGAATATAGACGTTTTGTTTCGTCCACATAACGGTTCATCGCGTAAGGAATTTTTTCAGGCGCAAACTTAACGAAATGATTTGCTTGTCCTTGCATTGGACCCACTCCACCCATTTGGAACATGAGCCATTGGATAGCGATGGATCTTTCTTTAGGATCTTTAGGTAAAAATTTTCCGTATTTTTCCGCGAGATAGATCAGGATCGCTCCCGATTCAAAAACCGGAAAATCTCCATTATCTTTATCTATAATGGCAGGGATCCTGCCGTTCGGGTTGATTTTAAGATACCATTCTTCTTTTTGTTCTAATTTGCTGAAGTCGATTGGATGTACTGTATAAGGGATCCCTAATTCTTCCAGCATAATGGAAGCTTTTTTTCCGTTAGGCGTCCCTGCGGTATATAATTCGATCAAATGATTCTCCTATGATCCGACCGGAAAGATCCGGATATGACTTGGGTTATGATCATTAGACTCTCGGTGGAATCCTTTTGGAGTAAATCCTTTTTATTTTTGCAAAGAATTCCGGCGATCAGGCGAAAAATACGGAATGAATGATGTGCCCGGAGAGAAGTAGCATACTCAAAATTCCCAAATCATATGCGATATTTCTCCAGGGTTGTTTATGAAGAAAATAAAAGATCGCATGAAGTATCCTGGACACTATAAATATTCCGGAATAGATGATCGTTCCCTCATGCCAGCTGTAAGTATGGATGTATCCTATCAGTAAGAATAAGAAAATTGGAATATTCTCCAAATCGTTCCTGAATACTCCGTTTGCGGTTGCGACTATCGTATGATCGTCTGTTGCCGGAAATGAATTTGTGAAAAATTCTGCATCTTCTTTCCAGCGGAATGTTTTTGTTTTTATCCGGACCAAACCCTGAACGATGGAAGTGGAAAGTAATTTTAAAAACAGAATTACTGAAACGATCGCAAAGACCTGCCAAGAAGATTCCATTCTACACTCCTAATGCAAAGATTGACGGAGCATAGGATCGAACTTGAATCGGATTAATGCGAGCAAAAAATAAACTTACTCGGATCTCAGTTTCTCTTTTTTCAGTCGTTTCCTGATCTCTTTTCCTCTTTTTTGGTTCTCTTCCAGAACTTTGAGAATGATATCCACTGGAAATGCGGTGCCTTGGAACATTCTCGAGAATACTCTGTCGGGCATATCATACCAGCGAGCCTTTGAGGAAAGAAGAAGTTCTCCTGTTTTTTTCAGATGTACAGTTCCTTTTGTATAAAGCCTTCTGCGTCTGACCATTGTGACCCAGCAGCGGACTTCTAACTCTTCTCCTAAAGGACATGCTTTATAATAACGCATGTACAATTGATCGGTCATCACAAAATGACCTAAATGAAAACATAAAACACCTTGTGACTCATCTAATAGAGTGGCAAGCGCTCCTCCATGAGCATAACCTGGTGCTCCTTCGAAATCTTTATCTATGGTCCAAGTAAAACGGACTTCTCCACTCGGTTCATGAAAAGGAAAGCTAGCGTGTAAGCCTCTTTTATTTTCCGGTCCGCAACCGAAACAATTTTTATGATGCCAGTCTTGTCCATTTTGGCTGGCCTTGATATGTCTATAAATGTCTTCCGCAGTCATCTGTTTATAGTACCATGGAAAAATCTTAAAGATACCGAACAAGGACGAAATTCGAGATCAGGCCTTAACGAACAGTGTATTTGTTTTGCTCCCGAACTGTAAGGAAGAAGGCCCAAATTCTTCTTCAAATCCCTTGACCGATTCCTGCCGGTTTATAATCTCACTTACGTCGAGGAGTGACTAATGAAGGCCGCAGTATTAGAATCCGGAAAAAGAAATTTGATCATCAAAGAGGTTCCAATACCTCAACTTGGACCAGAGCAAGTTAAAGTAAGGATCAAAGCCTGCGGTATTTGCGGTTCTGATCTACATTTAGTATTACATGGAACCTTAAAGTGTAAACATTATCCTCAGATCCCTGGACATGAAGCTTCCGGTGTGGTGGAAGAAGTAGGGGAAAAAGTCACTCGTATCAAAAAGGGTGATCGAGTGGTGATCGCTGCAGGAACAAGCTGCGGTGTATGTTCTCATTGTCTGGCAGGAAGAGAAAATCTTTGCAAAGAGATCGGAGTATTCGGTTTCGATAGAGAAGGTAGTTTCGCAGAATTTAATATAGTAGAAGAGCGTTATCTATATCCTTTACCTGACTCGGTTCCATTCGAACAAGGTGCTATCTTAGCGGACGCGGTTTCCACTCCTTATAATGCGATCAAGTTCAGAGGAAAGATCCAAGATGGAGATAATGTTGCCGTTTTCGGATGCGGTGGACTTGGAATTCACGGAGTAGTGATCGCAAGAGCATTGACCAAGGGTAAAGTGATCGCCTTGGATGTGGATAGAGGAGCACTAGAAAACGCTAGCGCTTACGGTGCAGACGAAGTGGTAAATCTAAGAGAAATAAAAAATCCGGGTAAAACCTTAAAGGAAATTTGCAAAGGTGGAGTGGACCTTCTCGCAGACTTTTCAGGAAGAATGACAAATATAGAAGAGTCACTTCGTGCAATGAATCCTGGAGGAAGAATGGTGCTCGTAGGAATAGGAAGAGAGCCCTTAAAGTTTTCCATCCCATTCTCCATTATTGAAAAACAGATCACTGTTGCGGGTTCTTATGGTTCGGACAGAAGGGCCATCCCTGAATTGATAGATCTATATGTGCAGGGAAAATTGAATCTTAGCAGATCGATTACGGATGTGAGAAAATTAGAGGACATCAACCAAAGTCTACAGGATCTGGAAGAAAGAAAAGGAAATCCGATCCGATTCGTGATCTCTCCTTAATTGGTACTGAGACGAACTTTGCTTGCTATCGTATCCGCTTCTTAAATCCTAACAGATAGATAGCTGATGTTTAAAGAATACTTACAGTACGTACTTTCCAGAGGACAAATACGGTTCATCGTACTTGTCCGATCCGTTTTATTTTTATTAGTATTTAGTGCAATTCCTGCAATGCAAGCAGGAGGGGCTGTCGCGCTCGGTGGAGTCCTGATCATTTTAGGATTACTCGGAACTTATGTGGTAAACGGATTCGTGATCCGATCCGGAATGGACCCGGAAAAGCCTATAGAGTTTTCCAGATATTTTATATTCTTACTTACTTTAGCCTTGTTCCTGATCCTTTTCTTTTTGATCGTTGCAAGATCCATAGAACCGTTTTTAGGGACACAATTACAAGAATTTCTAAAAAAGCAGAGTACTGAACCGAGCACTCCTCTTCCCGCAGAATTTGTTAGATTCTATTTGATATTCGCATTCGTATTGGGACTTGTTCTGCATCTGATCCTGCCGGTACTTTTTGCAAAACTAAGTCTGATCCAAGGATTGAAAGAATTACCGAACTCAGTCAAACGTTCCGACTATATAGTCGCAGCATGGACACCGTTCGTGATCATGTTTGTTCCGGATCTTTTGATCTCTCTCATTTCCAATTCGGAAGAGATGATGGTTTCCATATTCGGACAGATCTTACTGATCGTGATCTTCTTCTTTATGCTTACCTCGGATATATTTTTGCAATACCCGACTTATTATTTGGTTCGTACCGAGAAGAAGACCACTACAGAAGGTCCGGAGCAGGGCTAAGCCTTTAAAAAGCTCATAGTATCTCTTAAACTTTTTGCGATATTTAAAAGGCCTGTCGCACTTCCCGCGATCTCTTCCGAGTTCGCTGCGCTATTCTGGACAGTGACTGAAATATTAGAAACCGCATTTGCAGTCTCGGAAATTGCTACTTTCTGCTCTTTTACAGAAGTTCGGATCTCTTCCGATTTGGAATCGACTTCGTTGACTGCACTGATGATCGTCGACTTCTTCTCTTGTTGTACTTTCATTGTAGAGACGATATTATCAGAAGAAAGTTTTATAAAGGAAAGTCCTTCCAGAATTTCCGCATAAACTTTCACACAACTATCAACGAAGTTTTTGCCCGATTCAATTTCCTGATTACTGGTACGGATCAGACTTTCGATCGTTTTGGTACTTTGGTCCGTTTGTTCTGCGAGTCTTGTGATCTCTGTTGCGACTACGGCGAATCCTTTTCCATGTTCTCCTGCTCTGGCTGCTTCTATCGCTGCGTTTAATGCGAGAAGGTTTACTTTTTCGGAAATCTCCTGAATGATCGCGGTGATGGATCTCATTTCTCCCGAGCTTGATTCGATCTTTATCATACTCTCGGAAAGGCTTCCCATTGTTTTTTTACCCGCTTCCGTTTTGGAATACATATCCGAAATTTTTCCTAAGGAATCGGAAACTGAATCTCCTACTTTAGTGATCAATCCGTCTAACTCTTTCATTTCCCCGGAGAAAGAAAGTATCAGCTTATACTGACCTTCTGCATTCGTAGTGACTTGCTCCATACCGGCGCTGATCTCTTCGACAGATGCGGAAATTTGTTCCACTGAGGCGGATTCAGTCTGTGCATTTTCGGAAAGATATTCGCTGGATTTAGAAAGTTGTTCCGCAGCCACCAAGATGGATTCCGAGAAGGTCAGGATAGAAGAAAGCATCTCCTTCACTTTGCTTTGGAAATTCCGGAACACTAAGGAGAGAAGGTAAAGTTCGTCTAAATTTAAAATATCTTCATCCACTTCTATCGGATTACTAAAATCCGCATCTCGGATGGAATTTCTGACTCGATTCAATCCTTTTACAAGCCGGATCGAAAATTTGATGGAAGCATACAGAATATACGCGAGAGTGACCGCGGAAATAAAAAGAAAAAGTGCGAGACTAAATGCATATTCTGTTTCCGCTCTTTGGTAGATCCTTTCCGAAATAAGAAGCTGAACGGAGATCAACTTTTCTATATTTCCCGCCACCGGATCTATCTTAGAATACATCTTATTGTCCGCAAAATCCCCCAAACCTTCCTTGTCTTTTGCGATCATAAGTGCTCTTGCTTCTTCTACACTTTTGTCCGCTTCTTCAAAAAGAGGTTTTAGTTTTTCGATCAGTACGGTTTCTTCCGGCACCAAGTATGTTTGGAGATAAGTATTCCATTCATGCTTGATATCTTTCATCGCCTTGTCTAAATTTTCGATCCCTTCTTCGTATGTAAACGCTCCACTTCTGGTCTTGTGAACGCAGTCTACGATGGAAATCGCATAATGATCCGAAATTGTTTTTAACTGTTTTAAAGGAATTAATCTGTCGTTTCGAATACTTTCTATATCTTTGATCCTAGAAGCGGAATTGATAAGAGAAAGAGCCAATATGATTAAGAAGGGAATTAATACGGAAGAGAACAAGATTGCAAGTTTTGATTTTAAGCTTAGTCGTAAATACCATTTCATGAAAACACTCCGCGCGGGATTATAACATAGAACGCAATATAAATCGAGCAAATTAGAACGCTTCCACCAACTAAATGAGAAGAATGAATTTTGAGCAGAACGAATTTATTTCCTAGGGGATGGTTCCTTCTCCGCTTATGATAAAATTGAACTTTAGTATACGAAATAGAATTTACGATTATGGAACAGCTGTTACTTATCTGATTTACCCTGACTTGGATCATTGTAGCGATTGCTATAGACTTGACAGGTATTGATTGGCGACTAATGTCGGAGATCAAGCCCCCTGGCTTTATATAATACGAATGTTATAAAAAGGGAGAGGCGGTAATGAGCCTTCTGAAACAAAAAATAGAAAGAGAAAAAAAATCCGGGAAACTGCTGCTCCGTTCATTGATCCTCGCATTTGCGATCAGCGGATCCGCACTGTCCTTATCCGCAGCGTTTTCTTTAAAACAAATTCCGGACTCTATCGGTCCGGATGGAAGGAACATCTCCAGGCAGTTCTTCCAATTTTTGAAAACTGCAATCATCAAAAACAAGTATGATGGAAGAGCGGAAGGTTTTCATAAATACCTAGACCGTTCCTTGGAAAGATTTGAATTAAAGAATCTGTTTAATTCCGAATACATGAATAAGGATGACAATGGGCAGCATTATGTTACCTATCGGGGAAGATTTGCAAACGACGGGTATAAGGTAAGTCTTGAAACCATACGTATGAAAGATGTTCCGATCCCTAGTTTCGGAGACTTTACCGCTGAGTTTGCATTAAAACATAATCCGAATCCTACTTACGGTGGGAATTCCTACTCGGGAAATCTGGACGTTTTGACTCATCTCGGGCCATTCACTCATAAACATGGATTGAGTGCTATGGATTCCGGATTACATTTTTTAGATGCGAATAATCTAAAATCCATAAACGCTCCTGAGACAACTTCTTTCAAAAAAATTAAGGACCCGGAAGCTAGAAAGGCGATCAACGATTTTACAGAATCATTCCCTGCTCTTGCAAAATTCATGGGTTATTATTTCGGATTGGATTCTTTGTTGAAGGTACAACAAGACGGAAAACTTCCCGGAGTTACCGCTTTTACATTCGAAGGAAATATAGAACAAACCTTGATGAGAGATTATCCGGATCTAGGCGATTATCTGGATGATATCAAATATTTAGGTTTTATTAAATTAAGGATCACGAATGTTTCGGGACGATCCTTGGCTGAATTTGCGATCGAATCCAAAACGAGAGAGATCCGATTCAAGTTCTTTACTCTGAACGGCAAAGTGATTCCTTACGATACAAAGGGGAATTTTTATCCTCAGGAAGCCTTTACGCTTAGTTCTCTTTCCGAATTTCCTTTCGTAGTGAAAGCGAGTTTAGAAGCGAATCTTTACGGTTTAATGCTTGAAAACAACGATGTTCAGCTATTAGGCAGATTCTCGAACACTGCTACTTCGGGTATTTTGAATTTAAAATTAACCAAGATAGAAGAGTTCGATGTGAGCGGTGCTTTCGGATATTTTGCACCTTCTTGGGCGATCAATATATTCATTCCCGGGAACCTTCAGTCCATTATCTATGAGTTCACGGAAACTTTAGTAAAAGCGAATAATGGAAAAGGGACAAGCATCGTACTAAGATGGGATAGAGATTCTTCTAGAACGACTATGAAGACTCATATCGAGACTGAGTTTTTGGATAATTTTTTCATCCGATTCGGTTTGAAGATCTGGAATCATAAGGTTCTCCCTGACGAAGACGCTAAAGACGATATTAGAGCGGTTCTTTCCAAGACAATCGATCTATTGTTGAAAGGAATTTAACACTTTACGGATCGAAATTTATTCGATCCTATTGTGAGAATTATGCAAACAAATCAGCCCATTTCCATAAGCACTCGTATTGTTCAGGTATGTTTGTTTTTAGCAGCCGCCATCGCGATTTTTGGCGGAAGTTTACAGATGTATTTGGGAGAACCTACGGTGAGCCCTAGATTGGATAATATCCATAGATTTATGGCAGGGATCTATTTATCTATGGGGCTGATTTGTTTTTGGGCAGCTTATACTGTTCGTATCCAAAGAACTTTGGTGTATCTAATTGCTTTGGGAATATTTATAGCGGCTTTTGGAAGAATACTTTCCATTTCTATAGTTGGATTGCCTGAACCTCCGGAACTTTGGATCGGTTATTTGACTCCCGAGATATTACTTCCTATCATTCTTGTAGTCGCACAATCTAGACGAAAAGAGATCTGAGAAGAATCAACTTTGCTCGCATGTTTATATGCGAGCATCGGTTTTCTAATATTAAGATAATTTCCAAACATTCTCCTTTGCAGAATGTCCTTTTAATCCGCCTGCCATTTCCTGACTTAAAAGATTCGTTAGGGTAAACGTATTTTTATAATGTAAATTCACTTCTTCCGTTGGAATGGAAAAAGGAGGACCTGCCATTTTAGTTTGATCATATTCGAATGTAATCAGAAGTTGAGGCGCATTATTTGTGATCTGAGTTAAATGTGAGGAATAACGGATCCGAGTTTCTTGAGGAAGAGCCACTAATGCAGCTCTATCATAAACGGCATCTATCGGACCCAAAACTTCTTTAGATAAATCGAATATATCTCCCACAAAAATATCTATGCCTGGCGCGCTGTATAGGATCAGTTTACCTAGTTTAGAAATTTTAGGTTCTACTCCTAATTCTTGGAATAACTGTTGGATTGCAATTTCGACGAGTTCTGCGCCCACAACTTTATATCCATTTGAAAGAAGCCATGCTATATCTAATGTCTTTCCGCATAATGGAATAAAAATACGGCTGTCTTTTGCCAAAGAAAGTTCTTTAAAATATTTAAGCAAAAGCGGGTTTGTCTCACTTTCGTGGAATGGAATATTATTTTCTTTCCATCTACTTAGCCAAAAGTCTCTTTCCATTTATAATCCCTCTAGTTCAAACTTTATAGATTTGTTGGAACTCCAACCCATGATAATTGTTTCAGGACGTCTGGCAAGACTGAAAAGGGAGAGGTGTGTGAATAGAAGTAGGGTAGTGAGTGGGGGCGGGGTGGTGTGGCTTGGCTTGGCGAAGGTTCGCCCATGCACTCGTTTTCAAGTGCATAGGCGCAAGTTCGGACATGCGGACCTTCTCCAAGCATATCCGTTGGTTCGCCTATCCGCACAAATCCAAGTGCATATCTGAATTTTCGCCCATACAACCCCGCACCATGCCCATCCCCCGCTCCATTTCTTCTTTTCCATAACAACTTCGCTTCATTTCCTTTTATAAAATACCCATTATTTTATTCTAAACTTCTACTAAAACCTTGTAATCCGTCTGAATTTCCCGCCAAACAATCGCTATCTCATGTTCTCATTATTAAACGAATTATGAAAATAAAATGGAAATTCTACTTGCAAGATACCTGTTTTTAGTCTCTTTAAATGACGATGGAAATTTTTGTTTGGAAAGGTGATATCACGTCCATTCAAACGGATGCGGTGGTAAATGCTGCCAATTCTTCCTTGGCGGGAGGAGGTGGAGTGGATGGTGCAATTCATCGGGTTGGCGGACCGAAGATTATGGAAGAATCTAGGATATTGAAGATCAAAAAATATCCGAACGGTCTTCCTACCGGTCAATGTGTTCTTACTTCCGGAGGACAGCTCCCTGCAAAGTATGTGATCCATGCAGTGGGTCCTGTTTGGAAGGGAGGAGATTATCAGGAAGCTTCTCTATTAGAAACATGTTATAAGAATATACTACAATTGTCTTCGGAACGTGCATTCGAGTCGATTGCGGTTCCGAGTATCAGCACAGGGATTTATGCGTATCCAAAAGAATTGGCTGCTCCGATTGCGATCCGAACCGTTTCGGAGCATAAGGATCAGTTCCCTAGAAAATTGATCTTCGTTTGTTTTGATCAGGAAACAAAGGATCTATATGAGGAAATTCTAAATCAGTCCGGGATCAATTTTAAAGAAGGAATTTCTTCCTTCTGATATTTTAAAGACCTATACCTGCCGCCCCTCCACAGGTAGTATATATGTCCTGTTTTGGATCCATTGCATAGGACTCATCGGATGTTGCTTCTCCTAAATTCCCGTTGATGGTAGAATTAAACAGGTTTCTATTCACACAAGATCCGGAAGAATCGTTACATTGAACGTTTGCAGGAGGACTCGCACCATTCGCCAATGTATTCAGCCATGTGGCAAAATTAACTCCTCCGCTGTTTAGAGAATACATATCATTATAAGTGGTGATTGTATGAATATCTCCGGGACCGATATAATATCTATAGTTGGTTTTGGCGGCGGCCGTACCCTTCATTTTGGAAACTGCCTGTTTGGACCAATCGCAGGTTGTATAATCATTGGAACTGGAAGAACTTCCATCCGGCACTGAACTTCCATCGCTATCTCCGTAAATGATAGAATAGGATTTTCCTGCTTGGTAAGGATCGGGAGTGGTCGCATTCGAATAGGTTAGAGATGAATTGTTGATCTTATTGATCTGTCCCATCGTATGATAAAAAAATCTTTGGTTCCCATCGAATAACGCAGTGTACTGCCCTAGAACATCTCCCGGATATTCGGTAGCTACTTTTTTGAAGAAGTCGTCGATAGAAGGAGAACCTGTGGTCGTATAATTTGCAGTGATCCCGCCCACCCAAATCGGAAGATTGGAAGAAGAAAATCCCGTCCCACTTCCGATCCCATTCGTTTCTACTCCCCAAGAACTTTCTAATAATGGAAAAAATGCGGGGTTTATCGCATAAGCCGCCGTAGGCACAACTGCATTGGAAGCATCGGATAACATTCTTACCTGAGCACCCGAATCTATTGTGGTTACAGTTTCTCTAATAATCGGATAATTTAATATAGCTCCGTATCCTCCCGCGCTCTGGCCGGTTACGAAAACTTTGTCCAGTTGAGAGTAAGAATTTTGGATAAACTTCAGAACGGAGATCACATTATCATAACCGTGGTGTTTGATAGTCCCACTCGTATAAGTTTTGTCCTTACTTCCTATATGAAGATCTCCGGTACAATAAGGTACGAATATAATATCATAATCTCTGAATGGATTTGCGGCCACTGATTGGTCTATGACCCCCTTGAATATAAGGTCCAATGCAAAATCCGGGACAGTATTCAACTGATTGAAATAAGTGACTGTATTACTTCCGAAACAATTTGCATTATCCCAGCAAGCTCCTCCTCCCATAAAATTGATCAGAAGTTTTTTATTATTCGCTGCCGCAGTTTTTCTAAAAAAGTAGAAGTTTACATTTCCTTCTGTCCCGCTGCATTTTGGATCGAATATTGCGGTGTATGTATAAGGTGTGCCCCCGTGGTCCACCTGGGTGGTAAATGTCCCGGGCTCCGGAGTGATCCTAGTAAACGGGCTTGTGACTAGATCCACAATGAATGCGGTGGCGAGAAGCTGCTCGGTATTGTCTTTATCTTTTGTGCAGAATATTTGAGAGAATAGAACTAGAATTACAAGATATCGGATTTTCATAAAAGCCTGATACCACCTTCAGAAGACGGTATCGGCTCTATTTTATTCCCGCTTTATAGAAAGTCAAGGACCGAAGCAGGTTTCGTATAGATCTTTATTATTATCGAAAGAGTCTTGGGAGGTAGCTCTTCCTAGGGCATCATTCAAAGAATTTGATCCGAAATTTTTATCAGTGCAAGGATGAGAGCCCGAACCTGCAGAACAATCTACTATTGCAGGAGATCCAACATTGGATACGATTGATTTTAACCAGGTATTAAAGTTAACCCCGTTACTTACGAGTCCATACATTGTATCACTTGTAGTGATTGTATGAATATCTCCTGGAGCTCTATAGTAATAATAATTAGAACCTGTTGTATTCAACATCGCATTATTTGCGTTGATCGCCCAGTTACAATTGGAGGGAGTAGAAACATCCTTAGGAAGATCCGGCACATCTCGAGCGTCTCCCGGTCCGAAATAAGAACTGGAATCCGAATAAGAAGTGGGGCCCGCTATAATTCCCATCACATTGAAAAACCATCTTTGGGTAGAATCGAATGCAGCAGTGTATTGTCCTATTACATCATCCGGATATTTAACAGTGATCTTACTGATATAATCCTGGATAGAAGGAGAAGATCCATTTAAGTAGCTGGAACCAACTGCCCAATCCGGCATATTTTGTGCGCTTCCCCATTTATCTCTCACTATGCTGGTGAAAAATCCATTGATCACTGCTCCGTTAGAAGCATCCGCCACTAAGCTCATTTTAGTCAGGCTCGTGAATTTTGTGCCGTCTGAGAATACTTGGCGAATATGAGGATAATTTAATACTGCTCCGTATCCGCCTGCGCTTTGTCCTGCAACCACTACATCAGTTACTTGTGTATAATTCGATTGGATATACTTTAAGACCGAAAGAACATTATCATGTCCTCTATGGCTATACACGGGAGGATCCGAGGCTACATAAGGATCATCATAAGTAGCTACATCGCTTGAACCTATATGAAGATCTCCTGTGCAATACGGAATGAATAGAACATCATAATCTTTTAATGGATTAGAAGAATTTCCTGCATCTAAAATTCCTTGGAAAGCTACCTTAACAAATAGATCGGGTACATCATTTAGGAAATTGAAGAATGTTGTGGTATTCTTTCCGAAGCAGTTATCATTACTCCAACAAGCTCCTCCTCCCATAAAGTTGATAAGAAGTTTTTTATTATTTGCAGAAACGGTTTTTCGAAAGAAATAAAACTTAGTATTCCCGGCATTTCCGAAACATTTCGGGGAATACGGCCTATTGTTCTGGTAACTGGTATTCGTGTTTGGGATTGATATTGTATCATTTTCGGGTGGGGTGATCCTTTCATAAGGATTATAAAGAACTTCGGCTAAAACCGCTCCTGTGAGAGCCTTTGTATTGTCCGGTTCGTCTTTTTTACATCCGACAAAAAAAAGCATCGGAACTATAAATAAAAGAGATAGGTTTTTGGCCCACATTCGTTTCATCTCCACTCTAAGAAAACAGTCGAATTGTTTTATATTTTCCATTTAGACTGACGCAATTCTTTAAAGATTCAAGCCCTTTTCATTGTCGAAGAAAAAGAAAGATTTGAGTACTAGGGGCGAACCCAGAAACTGGAATCAGTCCGATTATTTTTTGAATCGAAGGTGAAACGTGGATCTTTTTGATAATATGGAAGAAGTTGACGGAAGTATCATACCGGTAGACTCCATTCTTCCCCCTGAATTATTCTTGGTGCCTATCAAAACCAGACCGGTATTTCCGGGGATCATCACTCCTTTGATCGTTCCAGGGGGGAAATTCGCAAAGGCTGTGGACGAGGCCTTAAAAGGAAATTCTTTCATCGGGCTCGTTCTTCTTAGGGATGAAGAGAACGAAAAGAAAACGGAAGAGAATATTTACGATTATGGAGTAGTTGCCAAGATCCTGAAGAAGGTGAATCTTCCCGACGGTGCGGTGAATATTCTCATCAATACTGTACGCAGATTTAAGGTGGAATCTTTTTCTTCCGTGGAACCTTTATTGATCGCAAAGGTAAATTATCCGGAAGAAGAGCCGGGTGCCTCTAAAAATACGATCAAAGCTATGATGAGGACCCTGCTTATTATGACAAGGGAACTGGCTCAGAATAATCCTCTTTTTACGGAAGAGATGAAACTTACCATGCTGAATGTGAACGAGCCCGGTAAGATGGCCGACTTTGTATGCAGTATTTTGAATATAGAAAAAGAGGATTATCAATCCGTAATAGAATCGGTAAATCTAAAGGATAGGATCGAAAAAGTTTTACTCTATCTGAAAAAGGAAATCGATCTGGTTTCACTCCAAAGAGAGATCCAGGAAAATATCCAGGACAAAATCGATAAACAGCAAAGACAGTTTTTCCTCAGAGAACAATTGAAAGCCATCCAGGCGGAACTTGGTCAGAAAGAAGGTAAATACGAGAAGAAGTATGAAAAATTCTTAGAAAGACTAAAAGCCATTCCTGCGGATCCGGAAGTGATAGAAGAAGTGGAACGCGAAATGGATAAGTTCTTCTATACGGATCAGAATACTGCGGATTATAATGTGATCCGAAATTATTTGGATATTATGGAAAGTCTTCCTTGGGAAGCCGCTCCTTCTCGCGAAATCGATCTAGAAAAAGCCAGAAAAACTTTAGATAGAGATCATTATAAACTGGATGATGTAAAGGAGCGAATCTTAGAATTTTTGGCGGTGAAGAAGTTAAAGCCGACCGAGAAGGGTTCCATTCTTCTTTTGGTCGGGCCTCCCGGGGTTGGAAAAACTTCTATCGCTAAATCTATCGCAGAGGCGATGGGCAGAAAGTTTTTTAGATTTTCCGTCGGCGGGATGAGAGACGAGGCCGAGATCAAAGGGCATCGCAGGACTTATATCGGCGCAATGCCTGGTAAGATCATCACTGCATTAAGAATTACTAAAGAAAAAGATTCAGTCATTCTTTTGGATGAGATAGATAAACTTGGTCTCGGGATGCAGGGAGATCCAGCTGCTGCATTATTGGAAGTTTTAGATCCGGAGCAGAACAAAACCTTCAGAGATCATTATTTGGATCTTCCGTTCGATCTTTCCTCCGTATTCTTTATCGCTACGGCAAACACGTTAGATTCCATCAGCAGGATCCTTTTGGATCGTATGGAAGTGATCAATCTTTCGGGTTATATCACGGATGAGAAGGTCCAGATCTTCAATAAACATTTATGGAAGAAGGTGCTGGAGAAAAACGGAATAGAACCGTACGGGATCCAAATAGATAAAAAAGCAGTCGTCTCCCTGATCGATCATTATTCCAGAGAGTCAGGAGTAAGAGGTCTTGAAAAACAATCCGATAAACTTGCAAGAAAACTCGCTCTGCAGATCGTAAAAGGTGAATCTTATCCGAAACATATAGAACCTTCCGATGTGGAAAAACTTTTAGGAGTTCCAAAATATACGGATGATAGGATGACTAAACCTACGGTTCCTGGAACCGCTTTGGGACTCGCTTGGACTTCTGTAGGAGGTGCGACATTACTGATCGAAGCTGTTTTCGTAAAAGGGAAAGGCGGGATCCTTCTGACCGGAATGATTGGAAAATCTATGGAAGAATCTTCCAGCATCGCTCTCAGTTATATTAAGAATTTATTAGGCAGCGAGGAATTGTTCACCGAAAAAACGATCCATCTTCATGTTCCAGACGGAGCTACTCCAAAAGACGGACCGAGTGCAGGGATCACAATGGCAACCACCATTCTCTCCTTGGTGTTGAACAAAAGGATCAGACTTGGATTCGGTATGACCGGAGAATTGACTCTAACCGGCGAGGTTTTAGCGATCGGCGGATTAAGAGAAAAGATCGTAGCAGCAAAAAGAGTCGGAGTCCATAAGATCATCTTTCCTTCGGATAATAGACCTCAGTTAGACGAAATACCTGATTATGTGAAGAAGGGAATGGAATTCTTTCCGGTTTCTAGATTCGAAGAAGTTGCTAAAATTCTATTCGAGCCCAAAACGATAGATGGAATTTTAAAACCTAAAACAGAGCATAATGCCGCAACTAAGAAGACAAAACCTTCTCCTAAAAAGAAGTCGGTTACCCGTAAAAAGAAATAAGGCCTAGAATTTGCTTGGTGGGCGAGTTCTAAGCCGCCCCAAAATAATTTGCTTTTTAGGACACCTTTCGGACGCTGTTCGGAGGAGACCATAATGGGCGTACCTTTCATAGATATCAAAAGATTCGAGCCGGGATTACTAGAAGCTTGGGAAGATAAAGTAAAAACTCTCAGCAAGAACGCCTCCTTTATCGGAGGAGAAGAAGTCGCATTATTAGAAAAAAATCTGGCAGCAACTGCCGGAACCAAATATTCGATCGCATGCGCAAACGGAACAGACGCACTTCAATTGGCTCTAAGAGCCTTGGGAGTAGGAAAGGGAGATAAGGTATTAGTTCCTGATTCCACTTTCTGGGCAACATTCGAATCAGTAGTAAACGTAGGAGCGGATCCTGCTACAGTAGATACAAATCCGGATGATCTACAAATGGATTTCGAAGAATTTAAAAAAGCACTCGAAGAAGTAAAACCGAAGGCTGCGATCATAGTTCACCTTTATGGCTGGGGGAGTTCTAAATTAGAAGATTACCGTAAACTTTGTAAGGAAAAAGGAGTTTTCCTATTGGAAGACGGAGCTCAATCCTTCGGAGTTTTGTATAAGGGAAAACCTGTTTACCAAGACGCATTGATCACCACTACTTCCTTCTATCCTGCAAAAGTTTTGGGCGGGGCCGGAGACGGTGGAGCGGTTTTCACGAATGATGAGGAGCTTGCAAATAAAGTAAGAATGCTCGGAAATCACGGAAGAACTTCTCACTATGGTTACGGAGATGTGGGTTGGAACTCCAGAATGGACACATTGCAAGCTGCATTCTTAAATTTGAATATTCCATATTTAGATGCAAGAATTGCCTCCCGCAGAAAGGCAGCTGAAAAATATTACCAAGCTCTTCCCGGCTTAGGAGTGAACGTAATCAAACCTCCAAAAGACTTTCAAGAAAACGGATATTGTAACGTAACTCTTTTTGATCCTGCGGAAAGACCGAAAATCCAGGAAGTTTTAAAAACAAAAGGGATCGGTTTCGCGGTTATTTATCCTGGAGCAATGAGCGATCAACCTGGGGCAAAACCTTATATCGTAGGTAAATTCGGAAAAGAGCATAGAACCGGAAAGATCTGCGATTCAATATTAAATTTTCCTTTATTTCCTTACATGACTGATTCCGAACTGGAAGAAGTTTTTGCTGCGATCAAGGAATACAAAAAATAAGATTTTCTTAGTGTATGATAAGAAACCGCCTTCGGGCGGTTTTTTTATGTCTGAGTGCGATTTTCTTTAATATGCGGCTTTTGTCCCGGTTGATCTTTTCTTTTTTCTGAAAAAAATTAAGGATTCCGAATTGATTTAGATCCTGGGGAATTTAAAAAAATTCCGATAGAAATGGATTGCCAATGTCTAATCATTACATTTAGAATGATTCTAAATTAACCAAACTAAAAAGGAGATAAGTATGAAACCGAATATAGGAATCCCGGAGAAGGATAGGGAGGCTATCAACCAAGGCCTGCAAAAACTTTTAGCAGATACGTATTTTTTATATTTAAAAACCCACAACTATCATTGGAACGTTACCGGACCCTTATTTAATACATTACATTTGATGTTCATGACCCAATACACAGAACTCTGGAATGCCTTGGATCTGGTGGCGGAAAGAATTCGTTCTCTTGGTTATCCGGCACCTGGGACTTACAAAGCATTCTCTTCTTTAACTTCCTTAAAAGAAGAGGACGGAGTTCCTAAGGCGGAAGATATGCTTAAAAATCTTGTAGAAGGACATGAGGCTGTGATCCGAACTGCAAGAGCGATTTTACCTTCTGCGGATTCAGGCGGGGACGAAGTGACTACCGACCTTCTTACCCAAAGATTAGAGATCCATGAAAAGACTGCTTGGATGCTTCGGAGTATGTTGGAGTAGAATTTTAGAATATTCTGAAAAACAAATATTTCGGGGAGAATTCCCCGAAATAAGGACCCGGAGAGATCGATCCGGTATTCGATCTTTCTCCCCGGGCGTAGAGAGTTAGAGAGTGAGGATATACTCCACTAGATCATCCACCTCGGCTGCCGAGGCAGAACACCATGGGTGAGGAGCTGCAGGCATTCCGATAGGCTGGGAAGTTCCCAACTCTTGGACACCGTATTCTCTTCTCATCTTCTGGTAATCCCAATAGTACCAATCCGGATCCCAAGGAACAGTTACGAAATATTTATGTCTTTCGATGAATCTGTTTCTTTTTGTACCGGCATCATTATTAGGAGATTTGAATGCTCTGAACACGTCCGACTTTCTGTTTTGAGGAGGATAAGGTTCCGGATGATCCGGTCCGCCTAAAGCAGGAGATACAGGTGCGTGTAGAGTATAATACTGGTTATAAAGAGCGGATCCTTCCGTGCATCGAGCGGGATTGACCAGATCTTCCAGGTTACGAACGTGACCGTCGCTTAATAAACCTCTATGCTGCACCCAATACATGTCTCTTAAGAAAGTGGCACGAATGGACTGCTGCTGTTTTTGATAGATGGTAGGTGCGAAAAATCTTCCCACTTCGTTCAGTTTGAACATCTTCTCGTTGGAGTTCAAACCTACCTTATCATTATGACAAGATCCGCAATCTCTTTGGAAGGTTGCTTTTCCTCTGGCAACTGCGGCAGTTACACCGGGTTGGTTTTCCCATCCGGCTTGGACGAAAGCACCTTCTCCCGGATCTACGCCTGCTTGAGCGATCAGTTTACCTTTGGATTTCAACCAACGATACATTCCTACTTGTCTAAGAGCCTTATCGTTTTGGTCCAGCTTAGTCATATAAGCTGTAAGAGCTTGTAGTTCTTTCGCATACATTGCACCTGTAGCACCATCAGGTTCTTCCGAATGGATATAAGAACCTTCAAATCCTACGTAAGATTCAGTATGAGAAAGTGATCTTCTGATCCCCATAAAGTTGGTAACGTTAGGGATTGCGATCGGAGAGAACTCGTAATCGTTATCAGTTTCGCTGCCTTCTCCTTTAATACGGATCAGGGCGTGTTCTCCGGCTCCTTGAGGCATAACGTAGATCAGCATCGTTTTATCCACGTCTTTGGAAGAAGGATCGAAACTTGGTCCCGGTTCATTCTCCTTAATTCCTTTAAAATCTCCTAATAGAGACCATTTCATGGACCATTTAGGATTCGGAAGTCCAGGGATCACTTTTGTTACGGTGTTTCCAGGAGAAGCTTCATAAGTGATCTTGTATCCGTGACAGGACGCACAGTTGAATCCGATCCATTCTCCGTTACCAGTGTACGGATGAGATGCTTCCGCGTATCTATAACCTGCCCAACCGCTATTTTTAGTGTTTCCTTTAAACTTTTGGTCCCCGCCTAAAAGTCCCGGAATCGGAGTAGGTTGAGGATAACGATCGAAGTACACATTATCGATCGCTGCAGAAGGAACTTGTCCTGCAACTGTTTGGTAAGCACCAAAGAGTAGAAGTGGATCTGCGGTGTAACCTGTAACAGGATCTTTTGTTTGGTATGCGAAAATTTTCTTCCAGTCCAGATTTCGGATCGCATGAGCCACACCGATATTGAAGTCATAAGACCAGAAAATCTTTTCTCCAAGTGCGATGATAGAGGAGAACCCCGGGTTGTTTACGTTCACTTGTAAAGGAACGGTTCCTTTCGCATCGCTTAAGATAGAAACAACATCACATTTATGTTTGAAATCTTCGTCCGTAACTCTTCGAGTTTGGGCATCAATCACGTTATGCGGTTGTCCTGGACGAAGTAGAGAATCGTTATATCCGACCCTTTTTTGGATTTGAACGATAAGGGATCCCGAGGTTGTGTGTTCCGGAACCTTGAATTGGATCTGATTATCGGTCCAAGCAAGAACATACTTATTCCAACTATCCAAAGGTTCGTTCACTTCGAAGTTCACCTGTTTGGTGATGTCCAGTCTCTGTTCGAACATTCTCAGATCCGTTTCCAGAATTCTGGTATTACCGATCATAATTTTAGAAAAGTCGATCTCAGGTCCCGCTCCGAAACCTGTTCCTCTGAGTGTGATGGTTTGGCCGGGACTGAGATTAGGAGTCGGGTACGCCGGCCCATCCGTTACATCCTGCCATACAAGATTTCCATTTACCAACACCGATTGTAGTACCGGCTCCGGGAAAGAAGATGCGGACACTGCGCGAATTCCTTCTCGGATCGGATCAAATTTACATACTTCTTCCTGGTTCGGGAATTCCGTAAAAATTCCTACGGGGCAACCCGCAGCTAATACAGCCATCCCTAACAAGGCGTACCGCAAATAACGTTTTGCGGTACGTATTCTTTGCATTTCCATTTTTCCGCTCCCTAGTCCGGAATACAAAAACTCCGGATCAGTTCTGGCGGAGAAGAATACTCCATAACAAAAAAAGGGTCGTCCGAACCACGGAATTCGAACGTTCGAGTTTCATTATTCGAACAGTTGTGTAAAAATCGAAACTTATAAAATAAGCAGGATATAAGAGGCTGGATTATTTTCTTCCGGAGAATTAAGTAAAATGCAAGTGTTCGAAATAAAAATTTTCCACTTATTTTATTTGGTCTCCAATTGTTCTGTCGATTGTTTCGGATGAGAACACTTGACAAGGCTTGGTATTTTCTTAATATACCGCCTATGTTAAATCCCGAAGTGGTAACTCCTATATTCTACTTCGGAAGCGGCCTTTCCTTTTTATTGGTGATCCAAAAATTAATTCCACCGATAAAACGCAGAGAAGACAGGATTGGAGCCCTTCTGTTTCTTTCGTTGGGGATCATACTATTTACGGTTGCGAATGTTGTCTTGGAAATAGACAGGACTTATCCGCATGCAATCTTCTTATTACTCACTTCTTTTTCGGCTATCGGACCCTTATCTTTACTATATACACATTCTTTGATATACCCGAACCAGACTTTGTATAGGGACATTCGACTTCACTTTCTTGTGCCCGGTCTTTTTTTATTAGGTGAGTTACTTTTTTTCGGAAGGCCTTGGGATTCTATCATCTCCGATCTGGGTGACTTTAGAAATATTAGATATAAACATTATCTTTCCTGGGGATTTTTTATAACAACTGCGCTTACTACCGCTTACTTCGGATTTAGATATAGAATGTTAATAACTGTGATCTCTATCCCTGAGTTAAAATCCCAGATAAGATTCATTTTTATTCTGGCGACCATCACAGTATTTGCAATGTATTCCTTGGTTTTCGGATTCATGTTCGGTCTGGATATTTTGTTCAGAGTGGGCGGGCTTCTTGTGACTGGGATTGTCACACTTCTATTCTTGGCTCCTTCTAGATATCCGGACTTTTTTGCTCCTTTGACAAGAGAAGTAAGAAAGAAGAAGTATGAAAAATCTCTGCTGATCGGTTTGGACCTGAATCTATTAGAACTTAGGATCCAAGAATTAATGAGAGAAGATAAATTGTATCGGGATCCTGAGCTTACACTTCATTCTTTATCGGAAGACTTGGGGATCAAACCATATCAGTTGACCGAATTTTTAAACGAACATCTGCAAACCGGATTTCATAATTATATCAACGGTTTTAGGATAGAAGAAGCAGTCAAACTTCTGGAAGAAAAACTGGACCAAGACATTCTTTCCATCTGCTATTTTGTAGGATTTAATTCCAAATCCTCTTTTAATGATGCGTTCCGTAAGGTAACAGGTAAAACTCCTACACAACTTCGTCAGAAGAAGTCGGAGCCTGAAAAACAAAAATTACATACAACTCGCACAGGTATGCCCCTAGGAAAAGGACTGGGCGGTATGGTGGAACTTGGCGATTCAGATCGAATTTCCGTAAAAAATCGCCCGATCAAGGCTGAAAATCGGTAAATAGAAGGATCCATTCTTCTCCATTTCTATCGTACCAATCTTTTTCCGAATAATAAGTCCCACCTAGGGTCTCTATTACTTTTTTCATATACGGTTCGCCTGGATCAAAGTCCTGTGCATCTAAAAAGATAGAACCACCCCATTTTTTCTTTGCCTGAGTATGGGAGAATACACCTTTCAGAGATTCTATCCTTTGGTTATTCAAAGGGATATTGTATTTTTGGCAAAGCTCGTACACAAGTTTTGAGACTGCAGCAGTCTGTGCCGGGTTTGCAAGTAACATCTCGGTGTCCTTGCCAACGATCTCTATTTGGAAACAATTTCGGTTTGTGCCTGTGGCGGCCGCGGCCATATGAAGCGGAGAATCCAGTAATTGGTAGATCTTTCCGTCCTTATCCGCAAGGAATGTGGCAGCTAAATTCCTTTTTTCTAATACTCTTAGAGTTCCATCATAATCATTGATCGCAGTGAAATGTAAGACTACACAATCAGCGGTGATTGCGCCTCTATAATTGTATTTTAGTCTTTTTTCTTCCGGAAGAAGTCCGTCTGCGGTTTTTTCGATACTTTCTAATTCTGCCTTAGGAGTAGGAGTTACGGATCTGCCCTTATCATAACTCGGTTCTTTGACTTCTCCATTTTGTCCTACAAAAGGTTTTTCTTTACGTAGGACCCATTCTCCATATCTATCCTTCCATTCCATTTCGGAGAAATAGGAGCCTTTTAATTCTTCCAGAAGTGCTTTTAACACATTCTCATTTCCGCAATCGCTTCCGTTTAAGAAGCCGCCGAATTTCTTTTTGGCCTGACTATGTGTAAATATTCCGGAACGGCCGCCCACGTCGAAATTTGTGATCGGGATTCCGAATTCCTGAGAGGTCTTTGCGATTGCGTATAGTAAAGATTTTTTCTGCGCTGGACGTTTGAGTATATCTTCCTTATCTCCTTCCCAGGAAATATGGATCATACTTGTATCCGTTTTTGGCGCTGCCTTGATGTTAGATATTCCGGGATCTTCTATCCCGTAAATTTTTCCTTTTTTATCTACGATATAATGTACTAACCATCCGGAATTTGCACTTTTTGTAATATATTCTTCGCTGGAAAGTCCCTTGGTATGATGGAGCAGTATTCCGCTTACCTTCGTTTTTTTTCGAAGAGTGGAGAGAGAAGAAATACTTTTGTCCTTAGGCAATAACTGAGAGATCGGATGAATGGGAGAAGCAAACTCTGCGATTGAAAAGTTCGTCTCCGGAAGGGAAGAGCAACTAGATATAATACAGACAGTGAGTAATAGAAGGGCAGTTCTCAACATCCTTTCTCCGTTAGTTTTTCTTTTAATAGAGAAAGGTCCGATCTGACTCTTTCTAAAATGGATTTCGCTTTGGTATGTTTATTTAGAAGATCTTTATATTCTAAGACAGCGTGATTTTTTCGTTCTACAAAGTCCGGTTCTAAAGGAAGTGTTTCCAGATCTCTGAGGGAAGCTTCCGCATCCGTTCTGATCTTGGTCCAGTTTGCGGTATAAGAAGAATAGATCTCTTTAGGAAGTTTGTCCCTGGAAACCTTGATACGTTCTTCCATTTGAGGAAGGTCTATCTTTAGGAATTCGCTTAATGCTTGGGAGTCTTGGACCAGTTCTTCTAAAATCCCGCTTAAATGTTTTTCGATAGCTTGCCTTTGGGTATGTATCGCCTTTTTGGCTCTTCTAAAAATCCTAAGCATTGCTAAGGCGGAAAGTATCAGGACCGACAAAAAGACCCAAAAAGAAAACTTGGAAATGACCCAACGAAATCCGGGAGAATCGAACCATTCCTGAAAATAAAAGGCTGAGCCGCCCAGGGCCAATAAGATTAAAAATACTACGAGAGCAAGAAATCGCCTCATCTCTTTCTCATTTAGGAAAAGGTTTTCTTTCTGTCAAGGTCAAGACGGACCTTCTCGAAGCCGAAACTAAATAGTGATGGATGCCTCTGCGAATCGTTTCCCTTCTTCTTCCCGCAAATCCGACCCGCCTAAAGTCGTGAACCTTGGATTTTATCGGATCAAAAAAACTCTAAGGGAAGAAGGTTTCGAAGTAGTGGAAAAAGCAGACGGCAAGATCACTCTCGTGTTGCGAGTTAAGGATTGAGGCGCAGAGATCGCGGAGAACACAGAGGGGATTAGTATCCATTCACTAATCGAGTAATTCCGCTTTTTAGCAATTGTTCATTAAAATTAATAAGTAGTCCGCATTGTAATTTCATCAGACGTAAGTAGGTAAGCGTTTGTTTTGAATGGATAGGAAGTAATTTTTCTACTGACTTTATTTCTACTATCACCTGGTTTTCTACAAGCAAATCTACTCGAAAGGCATTCTTTAAGATAATATCTCCGTATTGAATGGTGATTCTTTTCTGCCGATCAACTTGCAAATTTTGTTTTTGCAGTTCTTTTTCTAAGATGAATTCGTAAACAGATTCGAATAGTCCCGGACCTAGATCTTTGTGTATTTTTAAGGCGGAGCCTATGATTATCTCTGTGATTTCGTCGATCTTCAGTTCTTTCATACCGGATTCTCCCGTAAACCGACGGGTCTCCGCGCATTCCTTCTGATCGTACTTTCTTAAAAAACTCCGTGACCTCTGTGGTCTCTGTGCGCAAAAATTAAGAGCCGGATTCCTCTAACGTAGGAAGTTCATCCGAAAATTCTTTTGGTTCCGGTTTTTTAGGGATGAGAGTTTCTCCGCAGCTTTTTTTGAGCAGAGAATCTATTTTAGATTTTTCGGCAGAGTGGGGAAGTATTCTAAGATAGATCCTGTAGTTGCGGACTGCTCCAGGACAATATCCGGTTTTTAAATATAAACTTCCGAGTAATCTTCTGGCACCCGGGTGAGCAGGTTCATGTTCAATGATCTTTGTAGCGAGCCTCATTGATTTATCAGGATTTGTTTTTGCATTCTTCTTGGATTCGTCCCAGGTTTTGACCAACTCTTCTTCATATAAATAATAGAGTTGGTTGTTTCCCATCTCCAATACTCTGAACACGATCGCGTCTTGGGCCCCGCTCTTGCATACTCCGAACCAGATATCTTCTCCGCTATCCGTCATTTTGTTTCCGCGGACTTTGATTAGATCACTTCCGTCCAAACATCCGGCCATCTCGTATATGTCTCTCATGGCTGCGGGTGAAACTGCGAGTAATACTCTGAGTTGGTTTCCGTAAGAAGCGATATCATCTTCCGGCATTGCGTCTTCCGGGTTGATTACATTGGGAGAATCATTGAATATTCGAAGCTTGATAGAGGATTCTAGGACCCAATCGGGTAGATCCAAACTTTTTATAAATGCGTCTTTTGGTTTCCAGAAAGATCGGATGGTCTCGCAGGAAGAAAGGGTGAAAACCTGGACTCCTACTAGGATCAGGAATATGCAGAATTTGGATTTGGAAGCTTCTTTTCCGGTTGCCACTCAGGGTAACTTGTGTTTTCTCGATATAAGAAGCAACCAGGAAACAGATGCCTCAAGAATTGAAAGCCAAGCTGGACGGAAAGGGACAAAAACATTGTATTGTTGTCTCCCGTTTTAACGAATTCATAGTCGAAAGCCTTTTGAAAGGTTCACTTGACGGACTCCACATGACAGGAGTCGAAGATAAAGATATCACTGTGGTACGAATCCCGGGGGCATACGAACTTCCGATCGTTGTATCCAAAGCCGCTCAAAGTAAAAAATACGATTCCATCATTTGTTTGGGTGCCGTGATCCGAGGAGCTACGGCTCATTTTGATTTTGTAGCCGGAGAATCTGCAAAAGTAGGTTCTATCGGAGTGCAACATTCAGTGCCTGTGATTTTCGGAGTTTTGACCACAGATACGATTGAGCAGGCAATCGAAAGAGCCGGTACCAAGGCAGGTAATAAAGGCTACGAAGCTGCTTTGACTGCGGTGGAAATGACAAATCTGCTCAAGCTTCTCTAATCTATGTCTTCTTCCAGAAGGAAGTCTCGCGAAATCGCATTAATGGCATTGTACCAGTTGGAACTGGTGAATTCCGCATTGTCGGAGGTCCTAAGTTTTCGTTGGTACGACAAAAAGATAGAAACGGAAGAAAGGGATTTTGCCGTTTCTATCATAAATGGTGTTGTGAAAAACGCGGAAACAATCGATACTCTCATCAAGAAATACTCGAGGAATTGGGATTTTGCTAGAATTTCCCCGGTGAACAAATGTATCCTACGTTTGTCCATTTATGGGATATTGCATTCCAAGGAAATTCCGCCCAGGGTCACCATCGACGAAGCAGTCGAGTTGACTAAGGAATTTGAAAGCGAGAATTCGGTCCCTTTTATTAACGGGATCCTGGATTCCATCCTTCAGTACGAGACGAACCGACATGGAAAACCCGATCCGCAAGAACCGAATCTTCCTGGAGACGGAAGAACCTAAACCTTCTTATTATTACGGAGACGAACCGGAAGAGTTTCGTCCCAGACGTCATTATAATCCGACTGCATTTGCTTGGGGAGCCTTAGCTGCTTCTCTTCTTCTTTTGATCGGTCTTGCGATTTGGTATTCTTTTTTCAGAGAAGGCAAGGCAGGTTTTGGTGCGAATGGAGTTGCAGACGGCAAGTCACCGTTGATGCCGAAGGGAAGTCTTGCCCAAGAATTACAAAGACCTTATCTTCCTGATGGTACGAACAATCCGCTTCTGACCAAGTGTGTTACTTTATATAAGCAGAATTATCGAAAGCAATCATTCGATTATTGTACTGAGTTTTTGACCGGTCCGGCGACTAACCAGGAGAAGTCCTTGGCCTTGACCGTACTCGGAGTGATCTACGATGAGGATGGAAGATTTCCTCAGGCGATAGATTCGTTGCAGAAGGCGATCACTCTGGATGGAAATAATGTATACGCATATTATAATTTAACTTTAGCGTATGCTCATAGCGGCCAAAATTCCGCGGCGAGAAGTACTGCTCTGAAAGCGAGAGAGATCGCGCCTAACGATCCGCGTATCGCTCTAATGGCGGGAAATCTTTTCAACGAGATCAATGATCCGGATGCTGCTATAGACGCGTATAAGCAGGGACTTTCCTCTTCTCCAGACGATCCTTATCTGACTTATAACCTTGCATTAAGTTATTTTAAAAAAGGAGAGATCCCGCAGGCAGAAGAACATTTTAAACTTGTGGTGATGAGGGCGAGAGGCGGGAAACTCGCTGCACTTTCCAATTCTTATTTGGGAAATATTTCCTATAATAGGGGAGACTATGTTTCCGCAGAACATTATTTTAGAGAGGCTGCGACTTTAACTCCTAACGATGCAAAGGCGTTGTATAATCTTTCGATCGTTTTGAAGAAGAACGGTAAATTGGAAGAATCGGTAAAATATCTGGAACTTGCCAACCAAGCCGGTTCCAACGATCCGGAATTATTTAGATCCATTGCAGAAGGTTTCGAGCAGTTGAATCAAGGAGAGCAATCTATCAATGCACTCCAAAAAGGTCTGAAATATAATCCGAACAATTTGGATCTATTATTCCAACTTGCGGAAACATATTATAATAAAGGGGACCTTCTCGCCGCAGAAGAAACTTACAGAAGGATCGTGGACTCCACACCTGGTGATAGTTTTACGGAAACCGCTTTATTAAATTTGGGCGTTGTCCTGGACCAAATGGAAAGATATGGAGAAGCGATTACATATCTGAATCGTGTCCTGGATCTGAATCCTAAAAATGCAAAAGCATATTATAATCTAGGTCTTGTATATAAACATACAGGCAACGGCACACAAGCGATCGAGAATTTCCGCAAAGCATCTTATTTGGATCCGGATGATATCAAACCTAAGGAAGCCTTGGGCGATTATTATCTGGAAAACAAATTTTATAGGGAAGCGATAGAAGAATATTCCGCGCTCTTTAAACAAAAAGAAGATTACTACAAAGTAGCTTTGAAACTTGCAGAAGCATATATGGGCACAGGAGAATCTTCCAGCGCGGAAAAGATCCTTTTGCAAGTATTGAACAGATCCAGAAATTCAAATGAGATCAAACAGGCTCACAAGAAGCTCGCACTTCTATATAATAAATCCAAAGATCCTGATATGAAAAACAGAGCTAAGGACGAAGCATATCGTTCCGCTCATATGGATCCGGAAGATTATGAAGGACGTTTGGTTCTTTCTAAAATCCTATTGGATTCTAATTCCGTTTTGGATCGCGAAAAAGCGATCGAAGAATTGACTGCGATCGTAAGATCGGAAATAAAACCTAAGACTGCGTCCACTGCTTATAATTATCTGGGGGTCGCATTTTACAAGAACGGAGAATATAAAAAGGCGGTTCGTTCTTTCCAAAATGCAATAGACTTAGATCCGTCTAATACGGAAGCTTACGATAATAAGCGTGCCGCGACGGCCGCATTGGAGGATTCCTCCAAGAGGGACGGTCTTTTCTGAAAAGAATTCCATTCTTTTGTCTGGTTCTATTCTTCTCTTTTATATTCGGCGGAAGTGTTTTCGCCGAAGAACAAAAGGATCCATTTAAGGAATCCGTTCTTTCTAAAGGAAGATCACAGGCCAGAGCAATTTCCGAGATCAAATCCAAAAATCGTTTGGATTTGGTAAAAGAACTTCCCAAAATTATTTCAGAGCCGGATGCGAGAGAAGATAGTATCTTCGCTTCTTTGGCGCTTTTTTCAGAATTAGAAGATTTGGATTCACTTGCTCCATATTGGGCAAACGAACTAGATACTATTTTTAAAACCACTCGAAACACGGAGATCCAAACTAGGATCTTAGAACTTGCAGATCGAAAAAAGGAAAAAAGACTTATCTATGCAGTGATTGCAGGGCTCACTCATACTGATTTTGAAGTGAGACAATCTTCTTATAGATATGTGCAAGGGATCAAAGACGATAGGGCAATGCCTCATGTTTTGGATCTTGCGGTTTCCACAAATCCGGTCTATAGAGAATATTTTTTGGAATCCGCCATCTGGATCAAAGACGAAAGAGTCCAGAATCTAATAGGTAAATTCGCTACGGACGATATTCCTGCACTTCGCAGAAGGTTTTTTACAGTATTAAATAAAACGAATACACCTGATAATCGCGGAAATATCCCTCGTATGGCTGCCTCCGATCCGGATGAAGATGTTCGTCTTCACGGTTTGGAGATACTGAAGAATCGAAAGAGTCGGCAGTATATTTCTCTTTTTTATAAAGGGATCACTGAGCCGAATCCGGATCTAAGGAAGATCTGCACCGAGGCATTATTCTATCTGAATGATAAACAAGGAGCCAAATCGGTTTCGGAACAATTGGTGAAAGAAACTGTGCCGGGGCTCAAGGCAAGATTGATCGATCTACTTTTGGATCTTGGCGCTCATGGAGGCGGGCAGGGACTACTTACTGTCTTGGATGCGGATAAGGATCCTGGTCTTCGCTCTCGCGCTGCAGAAGTGATGGGTAAACTTGGATTCAATCCCGGAACCAGTGAACTCAAACGTATTTTCGAAAAAGAAAAAGTAAATGAGGTCAAACTTTCTCTTTTAAAGGCTTTAGGAGAATTGAAGGATAAAACTTCTGTTCCGGCTCTCATCTCATTTGCTTCAAATAATAAAAAAGAATATCTTCCTCTTCGATTACAGGCAATCGATACCGTTCGGATCATTGGAGATCCTGAATGTTTGCCTGCATTATTCGATGCTTATGTGATCGAAAAAACTCCAGAAGTGAAATCCGAAATGGAAAAAGCAACTCGAGAGATCATTTCTATTAAGGTCTCTAAGTAAGAGTCACGGAGTAAAGTGAGACACAGGGGATTCTCACGCAGAGACGGAGAGTCGCAGAGGATTTAAGAATGCGGATTATTCTTCTATTTATAATATTGTTTGCCGTTTCTTGTAAAACAACCTTAGAGCGTAAATATTTGCCTGAGAGTTCTTGGGATAAAAAAGAAGGAAGAGCGGAACTCTCCGATAGAGAAAGAACCGCTTATGATGTCCGAGCCTGGGAAGTTAGAGGAGAGATCTTAAAAAAAATATTAGAAGATCCTAATAATAATACGACTATATCTAAATCCAAAGAGAGCCTTTTGGAACCTGATCTGGGTTGGGATCCGAAAGGTAAACGTGTGTTCTTGGTGGATATTCGTCCTAATACGATATACCGTCCTGTGGATACTTTAGGGGAGATCGGTATTCGGTTAGGTGAATGTGAAGGAAAGGATAAGATAGAATTTCCGTATACCTACTATTTTTTCCCCGTGGAGAATGGAGGAGGAAGAGACGGTAAAAACCAGATCACAAAACATAAATTCGAAAACTCTAAACCTTCTTCTTCTCCTACAAAACTAAAACATAAAAATTCATATGAAGAAGAAACCAAAAAGGTTTTGGCTGCGTTCCCGGAATCCTGTTTTCAAAAAGGTCCGAATCCATTTGAAGTTCAGATTTTGGGATATGAACTTTATACTTTTAGGTTCTTATTCGAGTATTGAGTCGTGTGTTGGAACTCCAACGTAGGCTAAAGAGCGCCCCCGCCCTGCATTGGGTTTTGGGGGGAGTGGCTCGTGGGAGAGCTCCTTCCCTATTATCATATTTCCCTAAAGTTTACAACAAAATTTCCTATGACTAATCCTTGTTGGAATTCCAACATCTCGATCAAATATACTGTTTCAGATACTCTTTCCCTTTTAGATGGCTCGGGTATAAAATAGGAAATTCTACTCCAGTTCGCTTTCTCTTTCTGCGATACGCTTTGCTGGAATCAGTATAGACTTCGTATTCTGATTCTACTCTGAACAGAAGTTTTTCCCAAAATAAGAAATGATTGTCTATGAATTCTTGTCTTACGTCTTTTGCTCTGGAAGTCAAAGGGCATTTTGATTGGAATTCCTGCATGAATACAAGTCCCACCAAAACTCCTCTCGTGTCCAAATAAGGTTCTAATGGAAAAGTCCTGCAACTGATGGAGCGGTTCTCTCTTTCACAATGAGCCACTCCCTTACATTCACAAAATGTAATTTTCCTATGATCGTATACTGCGAATTCTTTTTTTTCTTCCCTGGTCATCGGAACATATGCTTTCCATAAGTCCGTTCTTTTGGATAACATTTCGTATTCCGCTTTGTATAATGCAGGAAGTGCGTTATCCGCCTGGCAACATACAGGGATCCCGCCGTTGGAAGGTGCACATAAACTTCCACAGTTGTATTCTGTGACTTCTTCTTGAAGAAGTGTATAGTAATATTGTATTTCGTCCTCTGTTAAGGCTTTAGGGTCCGATGTCCGAGACTTCTTCATTTCGCTCTACTTCTCTTTTTTTCTCTCTTATTGAGATCACTCTTTCCAGATAGAATACTCGGAACAGTGTATATGCTGTTCCCATAAACGTGCAGGAAAATAAGAGTCCCCATCTACGATAGAAAAGGTCTGCGCTTGTGGAGAGCCAGCCGTTTTTCTGGAATACTACAAAAACGAGTGAAGAAAGTACCAATGCGGAAAAACAAGCCAGTATAAAATATACGGTTGCTCTGAAGATCCAGAGTTTATCTTCTCTCTCGTATTTTAACATTAGGAATTGTTTGTATAATCTTTCGTATTCCTTAGGTGTGGAAATTTTTTGGACTTCGAAATATTGTTCGAATTCTTCAGGCACTCCTTCCGGGTCTGGAAGCACCAATTCATAATCTAAGGAAGAATCATAACGTTTTCGTCTGACTGGATCCGATAGATGATAATATGCTTCTGCGCCTTCTCTCAATTCCGCGTCTTTCCAAGGCACCCAGGAATGTTCTTTTAGATTTTGTACATATTGATGAAAAGCTTCTTCCACAGCTCGGGTTGAGGCGTCTCTAGGAAGACCCAATAATACATAATAGTCCGTTTTACGGCTGAGTCCTGCTCCGGATCGATTCATCTTATTCGTCTTTAGAAGAATTCTGATTATGATCCGATCCCTGCAGGAAAGGAAACTTTTTTTTAAGGTTTCGAGCGGGTTGACAGGGCCTTTACTTCTCCAAAACTGGACCTATGAGCGTGCTTGAAGTAGAAAAAAAGGCCGGTAAGGTTTATATAGAGACCTATGGCTGTCAGATGAACGAATATGATTCGGGTATCGTGTCCAGTTTGATGCAAGGCGCTCAGTTTGAGACAGTTTCAGATCCGGAACTTTCCGACGTTATCTTCCTAAATACCTGCGCGATCCGTGAAAATGCTCACGCAAAAATTTACGCCAGGCTCCAAGGTTTGGGGTATTTGAAAAAAAGAAATCCTGATCTGGTGATCGGAGTTCTCGGATGTATGGCCCAGAATCTGGGGGATGATCTTTTTCATCAGGAACTTCCTTTGGACTTGGTTGTCGGTCCTGATAATTATAGAACTCTTCCTGAACTCATCCAAACGATTCGTTCCGATAAGCAGCCTGTTTCTTTAACACGTCTTTCTAAGATCGAAACTTATGATGAGATAGAGCCAAGAGTAGTAAACGGCATTCAGGCATTCGTCACGATCATGAGAGGCTGCAATAATTTCTGTACATTCTGCGTGGTTCCTTATACAAGAGGAAGGGAGAGAAGCAGAGATCCTCATTCTATCGTAAGAGAAACCCGGGATCTTGTTGCTCAAGGTGTAAAACAACTCACTTTGCTCGGGCAGAATGTAAACTCTTACAAGTCGGAAGGTGTCGACTTTGCCGGGCTTGTTCGACTTCTATTAGAAGAAACTGATATAGAAAGAATTCGTTTTACTTCCCCTCACCCTAAAGATTTCCCGATGCATCTTTTGGAACTTATGGCGGAGAATCCTAGATTCTGCCCTAATATTCATCTTCCATTACAATCCGGAAATACGGATGTGCTGGAGAATATGAAAAGAACTTATTCCAAAGAGGAATTTTTGGAAGTAGTGGATCAGATCAAAACGATTGTTCCGAATGTTGGACTTACAACGGATATTATAGTAGGTTTTCCTGGAGAAACAGAAGAGCAGTTCGAAGATACTTTAGACATGGTCCGTAAAGTTGGCTTCGACATGGCATTCATGTTTAAATACTCTGAAAGAGAAGGTACTATCGCTCAGAAAAGATATCCTGACGATGTGCCTGAGGAAGTAAAAGGAGAACGTCTCACTAAGTTAGTGGATCTTCAGACTTCTATTTCTGCGGAGCAGAACAAAGCAAGGATAGGTAAAACTTTCCCGATCTTGGTAGAAGGCGCTTCCAAAAAATCTTCTAAGGAAGCTTGCGGCCGCACTCCTTGTGGAAGAATGACTGTTTTCAAATTACCGGAGAATGTTAACGTAGATTCTCTGATCGGAAAAACTGTCTCCGTTAAGATCAATTTCGCCACCAGCGCCACTCTCAAAGGAGAGGTGATAGAGTGAAGAAGAGCTCCCGTGCTTCGGGAGGCGATTCCTCTCCTAAGAAAAAAAAGTCCGAGGCGGTGCATCGGACTGATACGACGGGTTTTGGAACGGAAGCCGCCGGAAAAGTAGCGGCAGGAAAGGACTTACGTTCGGTAAGAGTGCATAACGTTTCGGACCTTCCTCCAGGTTTTTTTGTTCATACGGATAGAGAGAGGTTCTGGAGATGGCTTCCCATCTTGGATCGATACATTCTTTCCGAAATTATTCCTTCTTTTTTGGTCGCACTTTTATTTTTCACAAGTATCTATATGGCCATTGCACTTAAAAGTATGATCGGCCTTTTTGTGGGGAAGGGTGTGGACCCTTTCCGACTTTTGGATTATTTCGGATATCTATTGGGGAATATTCTCCCTACAACTGCACCTCTCGCTTGTTTGATGAGCGGTGTCATGGCAGCGGGAAGACTTTCCGGTGATTCAGAGATCACTGCAATTCGTTCTGCTGGAATTGGATTTTCCCGGATTTACGTAGTGTTCGTAGGATTCGGCGTATTCTTAGCCGCTATCGTTGCCTTCTTGTGCTTCTACCTTTCTCCCATCAATACTCGAAAAATGACCGAGTTCAATAAATGGGTTTTGGCTTATAATCCTCTTCTCGCGTTAACTCCTGGACAGTTTGCGGGAGACCAAGTGCAGAATGCGGGCTCCGAAAAAGCGATCGCGATGTATACGGAAGGCGTAAATGCAAAAACCGGAGAACTTTCCGGAGTTCAGATCCGAGAATGGACGGTGTTCATTCCACAAAACCAAGATCCATTTCTGCTTTCTGTGGGGGCCGCGAGTCGTCCTATTCAATTAGGAGAATCTTATATTACACAAATCATCTCCGCAAAAAAGGGAACATTGGTGGAGAAGAAGGGGCCTGACGGTGAATTCGAAAAATCCATTCGATTGAAAGATGCTTGGATCTTAGAATGGGACAGAGCCAAACAGCAATTTTCGGTCGGCGATCTTCGAAAAGGGGAGATGGATTATAATATTCCGAAAACCGAAGAGAAAAAAAGCCTAGTTATCAATGTGGATCCCGGTTCTTTCACTCTTTGGACACTGATCGATATCCGGGATAATATAAAAGCGGGAAGATTGGAAAAGATTCCAGGACTTGAAATTTTGCAAGAGATGGGAATTCCTTCGGATGGATCTGAAAATTTAAAAGACAGAGTTTTACGTTTACAATTTGAATTGCCGAAGATTATGGAGGATCCTACAATTTCGGATGCTCAGAAATCTCAAAGTGTTACTATCGTTCTTCAGCTGACTACTTTATTAAAAGAGGCCAAAAAAAGAGTCTCTCAATTCGATGTAGAGATCCAGAGAAGATACGTGATCCCTGTTTCCTGTATTATTTTTTCCTTAGTTTCCTTACCTTTAGGTCTTGTAGTAAAACGTTCCGGAAAAGGGATGAGTTTTACAATGGCGGTCGTCTTGATCATAGTGTATTGGGCGCTTTTCACATTCGGATCGAATATTTCTGAAAATTCAAAATTTCCGGTTTGGATAGGACCTTGGAGTGGGAACATTGCGATTTCGATCATTGGTTCGGTTGTTATGTTAAAACGAACCGATATGCGTTTTCCGCCAGCTGTAGTAAATTTCTTTCAAATCCTTGCTAAGTTCTTTTCCCCAATTGCCCGTGTTTTTGCCCGGATACAAGGACCCCTTTCTTCCCTAAAAACAAAATTGACAGAGGGACTCAAAAAATTATCCTTATGGAGAAATCGAGAAAATCGATACTGATTTCCGTTTTTTAGAAGGACGGGATCTGCTTTCAGCGTCCTATGTATGACGTCGAGTAAGGGGGAGAGTCGGCCTTGAAAACCGCGAATATTTGGCACATAACTTCCGGAGCTGAATTCCCCGTACATATATGGAAACATCCGAGAATTAATATCGAACTTCGTAAGGTCCAATTAAAGGACTATAGATCGATAGAATTGGATGCTCAGGATATCAACGTATTCTATGTGAATACGAACCTGAAAGAATGGACAGACATTAAGGACGATTTTTTAAAACGTTTTGAACTTCATCCGTTCGTTGCGCTTACCATAATTTCCTCTCCTGAGGCGGAAGAGATCTATAATAAACTTTCCCCTAAGGGTAAAACTGAAGTTTTAGAATACCCTGTCCAGCCCAGATCTTTAAGGATCATTTTGGATAGAGTGATCCAGACTGAATTTTTCAAAATGGTGGCTAACGAGATCGGGAATAGCTGCCTGGCAAACGTAGGATTTTTTGAGGGAGTTTTCGAACTCGCTAACAAAGAATATAAAGATACTCACAAAGCGAATGCCGCTCTTCACGCGATCCTTGAGTTCGAAGCAAAGATTAAAAAGAACAACGAAGATATTAATAAAGCGATCGAAAGAGTGAACGAACTCAAGAACCAAGAGCTTCTTACACTTCACGAAAGACTGAAAGTTTCCGAGATCATAGACAATCTCAAAACTATGGAATTAAAACATGCGCTTGAGTTGAAAAAAGCAACTGAAAGGGCCTTGGAATATTCCAGTATAGAAGAGATCGAAATGAAAAATATCCTCGAAGCTCATACCAAACTATTCGAATACACTGAGCAAGAAATCAAAGATCTAGTTGAAGAAAATAAACGTCTTAGAAAAGAACTAGGACTTCCTGAGAATAATTAGAACTGAACGTTGGAATTCCAACGCGGGGTTAAAGGGCGCCCCCGCCCTGCATAGGGAGGGGGGAGTGGCCCGTGGGAGAGCTCATTCCTAATATCACATTTCCCTAAAACTTACAATAGAATTTTCTACCGCCAATCTTTGTTGGAATTCCAACATAAGCGGACCTTTTTCTCTTGGCCGCCATAGTTTTCCCTGAATCATTCTCTCGCAAACAATTCCAAAACTTTTTTGAATTCGTAGGAGTTCCTACCGTAGGCTTTTTCCGCGTATAAGATCCCGTGTTTCTTTCTTCTATCTTTATAATAATCCATACCTTCCGGATGGCCAGACTTCTTAGCCGATAAATAAAGCCTTTCATAACAGTGAGATAAAATGCGATGAGGCTCCGCTTCGTCGTTAAACTTAGGATCTAAGGAAATATACTTTTCCAGGAACTCCGCAGACTGGTTGAAGTTTTTCAGAGCATACTGGTGCTTAATAAATTCCCTATAAACTCCGGCCTGCAATTCGAGGAAAGATTCAGATTTTCTAATATTAGGATTTGCGATCTTATCCAGATTTTTCATTGCGAGAGAAAGATTTTTGACCGAATCCAATCTTGCCTTGGTTAATTCTCTGTTCCAAACTCTTTCTGCGTTTTCCAACCTGCTCTTTCTTTGCCAAGGGAATCTTTCCGAATCTAAAACCTTACCTTCTTCTTTTTCCCTTTTGGATTTAATACCATCCGAAACTTTTCTGAAACCGTCCAAGGCGGCGGAGAAGTATTCTTCCGTTTTTTCTAGAGCCTGTTTGGAATTTCCTTCTGAAAAATCTCCTAATAGATCTATATCTTTAAATTCATTCGGATCGTCGCTCCAAGGACCTTCTTTTGCGGATTCTGGGATCAAGATCTCCAGTTTTTTGGGGCGATCATGAGGATCTTCTTGGGAAAATAGATAGGAAGACGAGGCGAACAGTGCGAATAAGAACAAGGATCTTAAGCATGAAAGCTTAACGAGTTTCATTAGCACTAGGATCGGGAAAGCACTCCGAGAGATAAACCATAAAAATGGTTTCAATAGGAAAGCCTTCCGATGAATTTGATTTAGGAGCAGAATATGCAAGGCCCCGAAGTCCCGAAAACGAAACGTATCGTGCTTATCGCACATGATAATAAAAAAGAAGATCTAGTGGAATGGGTGCAACTGCATAAGGATATACTTTCCAAACATCATCTTTATGCAACAGGGACCACCGGAAAGATCGTCCATGAAAAAACGGATCTGCCAGTTCATAGATTTTTATCCGGACCGCTCGGCGGGGACCAACAGATCGGCGCAAAGATCGTAGACGGGGAGATAGATGTGGTAATCTTCTTCTGGGATCCATTGACCGCTCAGCCTCATGATCCGGATGTTAAGGCGCTTTTGAGAATTGCAGTACTTTATAATATTCCAATAGCGAATAATAGAAGGTCCGCTGATTATTTGATCTCTTCCGACCTTCTTGCCACTTCTTATAAAAAAACCACAATTGATTATAATACGGGACTTCCTATCTATTGATCGTAATGGCGTATCACTTTCAATTTTTGGAAAGGGATATTTATCCGAACTTCTACTGATATAAATCTCATGGTTTCACTCCCAGGATCCGAAAGGATCCCTAAAGTTTTTCCATTTAGAAGGTCCGGCTAAATATTCCTTTTCCGTAAGAAGGCAAGAATCGAGTAATTGAATCATTCTCTCTTTGTCCAAATTTTGGCCGATCAATACTAATTCTTGTCTTCTATCTCCGTAAGGTTCTTCCCAAATAGATTCGATCTCTTTTCTGAATTCAATGTCACCAGACCATTGTGATCTGTCGGTTGCCGACCACCATTGCCCTGCGATTTCTGTTCTACAAGATGCACCCGCCTGAGACCAGAGCCCGGCCCATTGCATACGAGTCGCCAACCAGAAAAATCCTTTAGAGCGGATTACTCCGTCCCATTCGGATTCTATCGCTTGGTAGAATCTTTCCGGATGAAAAGGCCTTCTTGCCTTGTATACGAAACTCGAAATCCCGTATTCTTCAGTTTCCGATTTATGGTTTCCCCTGAGTTCCTGTAGCCATCCCGGACTTTCTGCAGCCTTTTCAAAATCGAAAAGACCGGTATTTAGGATCTTAGGAACTGGGACTTTTCCTTCCGATATCGGGAATAATTTAGCTCTTGAATTCAATTTTCTTAATATTAGAAGAAGTTTTTTCAACTCTTCTTCAGATATTAAATCCGTCTTGTTTACTAGGATGATATCCGAAAATTCGATTTGGTCTACTAGAAGGTCTGAGATATTTCTATCATCGGATTCATTCAAGGCTAAATTTCGATCCGACAAGTCTTCCGAAGAGGAATAATCCTTCAGAAAATTATACGCATCAACTACCGTTACCATAGTATCCAGTTCTGCAAAGTCGGAGAGGCTATTCCCTTGTTCGTCGCTGAATGTGAACGTTTCTGCGATGGGGAGAGGTTCGGAAATCCCGGTAGATTCTATCAATAGATAATCGAATTTTTTTTCGGAAGCTAAACGTCTTATTTCCAGAAGAAGATCTTCACGAAGGGTGCAGCAGATACATCCGTTCGACATTTCGACTAACTTTTCTTCCGTTCTTACTAAATCAGCTCCGCCGTTTTTGATAATAGAGGCGTCTATATTAATCTCGCTCATGTCGTTAACTATCACGGCGACTTTAAGACCCTCTCGATTTTTGAGCACATGATTTAATACCGAGGTTTTACCGGCGCCCAAAAAGCCGGACAATACGGTGGTAGGGAGTTTTTTCTCCTGTTTCATATAATGATGATCCTGTTAGATCCCCGTCGATTGCCGGGGATCGGTTCTATTGGCTAAGATAAAAGGGGAATTTATCCCTATTATTTACCTTCTTCTGTAAACGCTGCCCTATATGCTTCCGGAGGGCAGGTTAGATAACTACAGGAATAAGAATCGGAAGACGCCTGGGCCCAAGTCCCTAATTCCACCAACTCATCACAGGAAATTTTATAAGAATTCGATTTACCCTTACCGGAAGGAATACCTGCGCAGGAAAAAAAAGGGATCTGTTTATAGCAGGAACAGTTTCCTTCGAAAGCCCTCGTATCCGAACAATAAACACAGTCGGATCTTTGATTTCCGTTTAATGCAGCGGAGATCAACGATTGATTTTGATAATCTTCCTTCTCCTTTTTCGTTTGTGGGTCGGAAGAACAGAAAGAAAATAATAATATTATAAATATATAAATCGATAAGTGTCTGAAATCCATAAAATTCCTCATTCCGAGATTAAAGTAAAAGGGATCGTCGTTTTGAAAGTGACATTTGTACCCGGATTTAACGCATATTCCTTATAGCGGCTTAGGTGATTCACATATTCTTTGTCGAAAATGTTCAGGACAGCCACGTCGAAAGTCGCGGATTCGGTTCCATTGGTTAAGCCGGGAATTTCCCCGCCAAAACCAATATCGTATAAGTTATAACCTTGGGTTGGAGTTTCTAATTTATCCACCTTATACTGGGATTGAACAAAAGTGCCGTTTACGGAGAAATACGGTTTGGAAATCCCCAAAAGTTTGTTTGTAGTGAATCTAAGGCCCAAACGAGCTCGATTCGGAGTCATCCGCGGAAGATATTTATTTTTAATATCGGAATATACCGAATTAGGATCTGTGCCTCCAGGATTCAGAGCAATTTCCGGAGGAATATTTTTTTGAATAGTTGCTCTGAGGATATCAATGCCGCCGGTGAGCACAAGCCAAGAAGTTGCCTGGGCTTGGAAGCTGAATTCTCCACCTTCTAATTTCGCAGCATCTTGCCTGTATCTGTAAACAGGAAGGCCGGAATCGGAATCGATAGCACCTGCGCTTACGGAATAAATATAATTATCTATCTTATTTCTAAAAACACTAAGCTCTGCTTGGAATTTATCGTTAGCAAAACGGACAGAAGCATCATAATTCAAAGAAGTTTCCGGTCTTAGACTATCTTTACCGATCTCGAATCTACCGCTTCCTTCATGAACACCATTGGCAAATAATTCGAAAGGAGTCGGAGCCCTAAAACCTCTACCTGCATTCAAGGCTAAAGAGAAATCTTTTGCAAATCTCCAAACAGTTCCGAGGCTGCCTGTACTCGCTGAATAATTTCTGGTTTGTTCCAAATTCCCCAGATCCGAGTTGGCCCTGATGTCCATACTTCTTTTATCAGTTCTAGCACCTGCGGAGAAGCTAAAGTCGCCCAGTTTCCATTCTTCGAATAAGAAAATTCCAATATTACTTAAACCATAACCTGGGATCAATGGTTCAGTTCCGATCGTATTACTTCTTTGCTGCATGCCTGAGATCCCGACAGTACCTTTGAGACCCTTCCATTCTTTATGATGGACTTTTGCATCCGCAGTTGTGGTATCTAAGGAAAGATTTAGGCCCTGTTTATAATCATACTTATTCACTTGATAGGCAGAAGCAGCCTTAGTAAAAGAATCGATGGAAGGATCCAATAAAGTATCCTTGATCGGCATGTATCTATTCTTATCTTCAATCTCTCTACGATTGTTCCTTTGGTAAGCGGCATCCAATTCCACGTTCACAAAAGGAAGAATGAAAAAAGCATGCATATGGGTTTTCTGATGAAGAACGGTTTGGTAAGCACTGGCACCGGGAGATTCATTCGGATTATCGTATAAGTCCTGTTCTTGGTATCTTTGAAAAGAATCCACATAGAAATTTCCCCAAGAACCATCCGTTCCCAAAGAAGCATTCACGTTTCTTTCATGAAAGCCAGTATTGGGAAGAGTTCCTTGTGGTGTAGTGATCCTTCCTGCCTTTCGGGTATCAGTTTGCACTCTGTAACCGAAATTCGTATCTTTATGATAACCAAAGAGAGAGATGGCCCCTGCGTCTTGTTTATTATTCGAAAAACTATTCGTGGAAATTGTCCCACCTAAAAGAGGGGCCCCGTCTTTCGCAGTTGGAGCCTTGGAGCGGATCACGTTAATCACACCACCTAAAGCATCGGAACCATAAAGAACGGATCCAGGTCCTCTAACAATTTCCATCTTATCTATATTAAACGCATCTAAGTCGACAGTATGATCGTCTCCGAACTGCTGTTCTTCTTGTCTTACACCGTCGGTCATTACCAAAACTCTTTGGCCAGTCAAACCTCGAATTACCGGTTTCGAAGTTCCTGCACCTGTAGTTAAGGTCGCTGTTCCTGGAGTATTTTCCAGAGCAGACATAACGTTCTGCCCTCTTAATCTTTGCAATTGTCTTCCTTCTAAGACCGTAGTGGGCTGCGGCGTAGATAAAAAATCGGATGCTAAGGTCTTGGCGGTGACATTGATTGCCACACCTTCTAATAGAGAAGGCTTTAAAACGATATCCAAAACCTTGTCTAAGTCCTTCACTTCGAATCTCTCCGTTTTTAATTCATAATTCGGAGCAGACGCAACTAACGTGTAATTCCCTGGAGAAACATGCTGAAATTCGAAACTACCGTCTTTGCCGGATCTTGATACGAACTTGTTCTCCGTAAGGAATAGTTTGGCGCCTGCAATTGGACGTCCTTCTGAATCTTTAATAATCCCTCTGACGTTCACATCCAGGGAAAAAACTTCCGAAAAAGGCAAAAATAAGCCTATAAAAACAGGTAATAAATTAAATTTATATAAAATACTTTTCATTCTTCCTAAACTCCGGACCTATTGAGGTCGGGTTCTTATATACAAAACGGAATTCAAAACAGATCGCGGCTGCGATAGCTGCTAAAAATAGTAAATGCAGATAGATTAGGAAAAATAAGGAGGGGCTCGTCCTCTCAAGATCCCAGATTGGGAAATTTGAATAGGAATTAATTCATAAATTATAAATTCATTATATTTCAGAACGGGTTGTTCCGATCTCGGACCTTGAACGAATTCCGCTCCGGAATTGATTTGGGAATGAATACAAACAAAACAGGCTTCCGAGGAAATTTTCGAAGAATGTTTGGAAAATATCCCTTTTTCGGATATATCCAAATGTGCGTGGGTGCTCGTAAGTAAAAGTCCGCCACAAAACGCGAACAACGCAAAGAGGGACCTAAGCCCATTTTTCCGCCTTTCTACCAAAGTTCCCATTTTTTCAATAATGATAAATCGTTATTAATAAGCAATCAATTTTTTGGCCGCCTCCTTGCAAAAGCAAGGTCGGGCTGCTACGGGCTCGGACATTCGTCCTCGTCCCTGTGGGACTGACGCCCTTCGCATCCCTGGCGGGTTCTGAGTGAGGGATTTGGTTGTGGTACGGGGCTTTTATTGAGGTAGGAGGAAGTCCCCACCCTCATTCGGTGGTACCCAAGCACCGATTCAAAATCTGCCTTATCACAGATGCGAACTTAATACAAGAATATAACTCGAGAATTTTGTAGGAGCTCCTACAGATTTTTCTAATATAACTACTTGAAGAAAATTAAATTTTCAGATATTGCGGATTTAATTTTCCCGCAGAACTCTGTCCTGTAATTACAACCGATCTGACTTGCGGTAATTTTATGCCTAGCGTGGAATTCACTTTTCATGATCTTCTCGAGTATGAATTCAAACAAAAAGTGATTTGTATACCAAGGAGGGATGCACGTGATCCGATCCTCTAAGATCGAAGAATTTTTACCTGTTTGGATAAAGAAATGTTCATGTTTGAATTTCGAAAAAGGTCCTGATTCTTGGATATCGACGAAACGTTTTCCTGGATCTAATTCAGTATGCAAGGCTACCCAGCAAAAAGAGATCCCGGGAAAAATTTTCACCCTGACAACTGCCTTTGAGCCTGGTTCCAAAGAAGGAGGAGGGGAGATTATTTCTGCTTTTTTTGAATTGCCTACTAAAGACAAAAATCCCTCAGGGCCTGCATGAAAATCGAATAATTTCGAGGCATTACAATCGAATTCAGAACGACAAATAAATATCACAAGAATTCCTAATATATTAAAAAATCAGAATATATTTAATTGGAAGGAGCGGAAGGATTTTCAGTCTTTTTCCAGTAAGCTTTATTTCCCACTGCGATATTTCTTAAGACAGCATCCTGATTTTTAGGGACCACTTTTGCGGTATAAAGATCCGCTTCGGTTACGGTCCCTTCTCCAAGAAGAGTAGCTGAATTGAAGAAATACACAGTTGTTCCTTTTTTGAGTCCGTCTATGATCCCTGCATTTACGATCAGTGAATCTTCTTTTACTCTATGAACTTTTCCACTGGCAGGGAGGAGGGCCAGGATCTTGTCTCTTGCCCTTAAGGTGGCTTCGGCCAAAGCATCTCTGCCCTTTGCATAGATCCTAAATTTGCCTAAAATTTTCTCTTCTTTATGATCTCTAAGACTCCATTCTAAGCGTAAGTTATCGTCTTGGAAGGAAATTTTGCCGCTCACAACGAAACGAATATTTTCACCTCTGGAATTCTTAATAGAGGAATAGTTTCGTTCGGATTTGTGAATGGCTCCCGAATAAGGCTCCGATTCTAAACTTTCGGATTTTCTAATATTGTCTAGATCGATATTGCGGATCCTTGGATCGGAGTTTAAAAAATGGCGAAGGACTTTTCCTGCTAAAGCGGGAAGATCCGTATGTTTCGCTAAAAAATCTTCTCCATCCGGATCGAATACAAGAACTTCAGGAGGAGTTCTGCCGTAATCCTCCTGGATCCCAAATTCTCCGATCTTGACCAGGCCTTCTCTATAGCTTAAGGAAGTTTTAAAACCTTCCAGGTTATTCTCTACTGAATATCCGTATTTTTTATTATCCGGGAATTTATCTCTTAAAAGCAGAAGTAAGTTGAAGTAGCTCGGGAAAAGCCCTCTTCTTTTATATTCTTCTAATGTTAATACTAGGATTTCAGGACGGTTAGGAAGAAGTTCCTTTGCTCTGATCAAATGATACCAAGCTAGATCATATAAAAACGCGTTTTTATTCGCTCTATATCTTTGGAGCCTATATTCTCCTAAGGTTCTTCTGAGTGAGTTTCCTTCCGGTAAATTCTCTAACGCATAAAGTTCCGAGCGATTTCTTGCGATGGGATCCAGATCATCCAAGGAAATCAATTTTTCTAGATCGGTTCTGGCCTCCTTGGAGGCAGGATCTTTTTTCAATCTTGCATAAGAACGTAAGTATAAATACTCCGTGGAATTTGGGAATAGACCTAGTAAACGATTTAGATATTCTTCCGCTTCTTGGTATCTTCCGAAATAGATCCTGGTTTTTGCTAAAAGTTTAAGTGCTTCTTCTTCGTTTGGATGTAATGAAACGGATCTTTCGAATTTTTCAGCGGCTTCTGCAATTTTAGAATCTCGTTTGTTCCCTTGGGATTTTTCCGCCCAGATCAATAAGAATTTTCCGGATTCTAAAAAGATCCCGGGATCATCGGAAGTTTCTGCTTCTAATTGGTTTCTAAGAGACGCAGCTTTTGTAAAGTTTCCGTCGAATGCTTCTACTTTTGCTTCTAAGGTTTTTACTTCTTTATTTTTAGGAATTCTGGAGAAAGCAGAATGAAATTCGAAACTTGCTTTTTGGGTCTTTCCGGAGGCAAGCTGCACTTCTATATAGATTGGAAATAGATCGGAATCGTATCTATCTTCTTCCAAGAACGGTTTTAAGATCAAAAATGCTTCTTCATAACGTCCTAATTTTGCGAGTGTAATCGCTTTTTCACGGACCGCTCTTTTGTTTTTAGGCTCTAATTCGAGGACCTTATCTAAAGATTGTAATGCTTCTTTTTCTTTATGAAGTTTTAATGCTGCATCTGCAAGCCCCAATCTGGAACGAACAGAAAGTGGATTTAAGTTTACCGCTTCTCTGAAAGAATCGTAGGCAGCAGGATAATTTCTGGAAGCTAATGCGCCTTCTCCTTCTTTGATCCAATCTATTGTTTGTTTGGAAGAAAGAGAGAAAGAGAATGACAAAACAAAAAGAACCGCAAAATTCCTGAGTAGAAATTTTAAGCTCAGATGTTTAATTAAAATTTTGGATCCGAATATCATGGTGTAAAAAATCCGGTCTCCGCTTTTCCATTAGAATTTCTGAATATGGCCTCTACGACCACAGGGACATAGACATCCATTCCGTCCGGGTTGATCCTGCTTTTGAAGGAAAGAAGATACCTTCTATCTTTTTTGGAATCTATCCAACTTCTTAGATTTTTTTCCGTTCCACCGGAAGGAATTGTTAAGAACTTTCCGCCTGTTTTTTCCGCGATCTCTTTATACACGGAAACCGATTCCCCATTTTCTCCTAAACATAGGAAGTAGATCGGAATATCATGAGCCACTGCGAAACGAATGATCTTTGTAGGAGAAAATTGTGTGAATGCCGCTTTGGAATCTTTTCCGGAAACGATCGCGACGATCGCTCTTGGGCCTAAACTATCCAATAGATCCGTGATCCCTCTTTGGAGTGATTTCCCGATTTGGGATTCTTCTTCCGGAACAAAGGAGCGTAACGCTTTCAGAATATCATACATACTTTTTCCGAAAGGGTAGGCGGTTTGAGTGTCTCTTCCTGAGCGGAGAAGTTGGATTTTATCGTCCACTCTGATCTCCGACAAAAACGGACGGATCGCCTTCTCGATTGTAGCATAAGATTCAGATACGATCTGAGAATTTTCCGCGACGATAGAAACGCTCACTCTATTATTATACTTTTTCATATCGGTCAAACCGATCAAAGGAGAAAGATTGTCCATCTCATAGATACGGAAAGAGTCCCGAGGAATCGCCTTCACCGGGACTCCATGTCTATCTTTCGCATGAAGAACTAAAGAAATATCAGGATAATCCGAACTGATAGTTCTTTCTACGATTAGATCTAAGTTGGAAGAAAGTTGTCCCTTGGGAGAAAAAGATTCGATCCTATGCCTATTAAAATCGGCAACAAACATGGAGCCTGTGTAATCAAAGGTAACCGAGAAAGCTTGGTCGAAATTTCGGACCGTATTCTTGGAATCCTTAAAGTTATCAAAACCTGACCAAGTTTTGGAAACGGAATCGTAAATAAAAAGTCCTGCGGTCTCGTCTGCGACTACTACCTTATTGTCTTTGATGGAAAGATTTCTGGGTCTTTTGAAAGAAGGATTATTGATCTCTTTCAAAAAATTTCCTTCATGATCGAATACGACTAGTCTTTTGTTTCCTCGGTCTGCTACGAAAATTTCCCCGCGATTATTGACCTTGATACCTGCCGGTTGTTTTAAGACACCAACACCTATTTCTTGAAGAGGTTCTCCAGTTCTGGAAAGTTTTTGGATCCGATTATTCCCCATATCGGAAACATACAAAAATCCTTCTTTCGTAAAATAAAGTCCCGCCGGTCCGTGAAAACTTCCGGGATCTTTTCCCGTAGAACCGAAACGATTTATATAAGTGCCTCTGGTATCGAATTCATAAATTCTATCTCCAGCGTAATCCGCTACGAAAATAGATTTGCCTCGGATGCTTATCCCGACCGGTCCTTCTAAATTTCTACCGAAGGAACCTTTGAAATTTTCGACGGGAAAACCGTTGGCATCAAATTTTACCACGTTAGCCGTATCAAAACTTACTACGTAAAGATATCCTTCTTCATCTACCGCTAAGTCTGCAGGATTTCTGAAACGAAATCTTCTCAGATCATCTCCGAAAATCGATTTATAATATTCTAAATTATCTTTTCTATTTCCGCCGCCTAGTCTATATCTAAGCGCGTCCAAACGATTTTTACTTATTAAATCGAGTTTATTAGAAGATTCTAATTGTTCCAATTCGGAAAGACTTTCCTGCCAGTCTCCGCTCAGATAATATGCTTCCGAAAGAAAGAACTTAGGATGAACGAAATCAGGTTTGATGGAAAGAGAGCGGACGAAATTCTCTCTGGCCGCGGCGAATTCTCCCTTGTTATAATAGGCGAGACCTCGTTTGAAAAATGTCCTGGCTTCTTTTTCTTTCAGTCCGAAATTGGGCAGGGGCTCGGACCATCCGGATTGGGTGAGAATTCCTAAGAGTAGGACTAAAACAAAAAGTTTTGTTTGCGTACGTCTCCCCATTTTAATCCTCTCAGTCGATAGAACAGCTTAAGAGACATAATTTCAACCTATTTTTCAGGCCTTCTGCATGTGTTTTAGCACTCTTGCAAACAATTAAAAGCAATGATTTTGTAGGAACTCCTACATATGAGGCTTTGGGGCGGCCCCCGCTTCGCGGGTCGCGCTGCTTCGATTTCGCGTTCCGCTCATCCGTGACGCTTTCGCGTCCCGGACTAAAGATCTACGCATCGCTGCCGCGAGAGAAATCTCTGTGATCACTGTGCTCTCCGTGCGAAATCAAATAATAAGAAGTTTCGCACAGAGTTCACGGAGCACACGGAGATAGAAAACCTTTCTCTGCGCCATAGCCGCCCCGAAAATTATCCGAGTCTTCTTTTAACTGAGAATCTTTCTTTTAGATTGGAAGAAGGGGAGTTGCCGGTGGGAGTGAGCCAGGCGTTTTTCCAGTTGGAATGCCATTCGGACCATTCGTTTCGGACGGATTGGTTTTGTTGGAGTTCCTCTTCGACCTCTCTCATCAGTCGGTCCAATAGGATCACGTAGTTTCTGAATCGCAGGGCCAGGTCGGTGTTTGAGGAAAGTTCCTGCATGGTTTTCATATCGGCCGGAGAGACTGCGAAGAGGCATTTTTTCTGGGAATTTTGGTCGGAAATAAAAAAGAAATCGGGTCGTTAGCCGGCGAGAACTGCTATATGGGCTTCTACACTTTCGGCTAAGGCGTCCAGGTCGTAACCTCCTTCTAAGAAGGATACTGTTTTAGCGCCGATCTGTTTTGTTGCGGATAATATGAGTCGTGTGAATTCTGCAAATGCGTGTGTGCTTAAGTTCATTCCTGCTAATGGATCTCTTCTATGTCCATCAAAGCCTGCGGAGATCAATACATATTCCGGTTGGAATTCCAACATGGAAGGCACTACTGTTTCTTGGAAATAATGTAAGTATTCTTTATCTCCCGAGCCCATTGGTAATGGGATGTTTAATGTAAAGTTTTCTCCTTTTCCTTCTCCTCTTTCATGGACCGAACCTGTCCCGGGATAATATGGATATTGATGGAGTGATGTGAAAAATACTTTGTCCGAGTCGTAGAATATTTCTTGGGTTCCGTTGCCGTGATGCACATCCCAATCCAGTATATAAACTTTTTCTACTCCTTGTGTGAGCAGATATCCCGCAGTGATCGCTATATTGTTCAGTAAACAGAAACCCATGGATCTTCCTGTTTCTGCATGATGACCCGGTGGTCTTACAAGTGCGATGCCGGATTCTATTTCACTGGATCTGATCCTGTTTACAAGATCTACTCCGCTTCCTGCTGCTAAGAGTGCCGCATCAAAACTGGATTCTGAATAGGGTGTGTCTCCGTCGAAACTTCCTCTTTTGCCTTGGATGACTGAAAATCTTTCTCTATGTCTATGATTATGAACGGACTCGATCAGTTCTAAAGGCAGCTTATTCGGTTTGACCCAATGTAAGTCCTTAAAATAGGAAGTTTTATGTAGTCGATTGAGTATGGATTCCAATCTTTGAGGGGATTCAGGGTGGAATGTCCCGGTATCATGCAATAAGAATGTATCGTCATAGGCGTAGCCGAGTTTCATTTTCTTCTCCCGTTTTTTGTTGGAAGTCCCACAAAGAGGACAAGTACAGAGGTCTCCGGTTCGATATTATAATATAGACCCGGAGTAAATTTGTGCGCAAACCGTTTTCACTTTTTCCTATCTTAGTCCTTACCGCTTTTCCGGTCTGTGCAGAATTTACTATTCCTTATCCCGAGAATTCTAATAGGAAGGAAATTCCTGTTTTAGGATCTTCTCCGGAGGTTAAAACCAAACCCCAATCCGTTTTCAAAGAAAAGGAGAAGAAAGGTGAGATACGACTTTCTTCCAGAAACACTCCGATGGAAAGCGAAAAGGAAGTTCCGAAAGAGAAACTTAAAAAGTTTTTTACAAGACCTGCGAACAAGGGGACTTATGGGGATCGTCCTAAATTCTATCGCGGCCTTTATGTGAATAATTCTTTGGTCTCTGATAAGTCCCGTAAGAATGAATGGGAGTCCTTATTGAAGGACGCTTCCGATTATGGGGTGAATGTTTTAGTGATCGATCTACAGCCTAAAACTCCTTCTCCGGAAGAGATCTCTCGTATTAAAGAGATGGGTTTTTATCCTGTGGGAAGGCTTGTAAATTTCGACGGAGGTCTTAAGACTAAGTATCCTAGTCCTGAAAGATTAAATTCTATTTTCGGTTATATTAGAAAGGCATGTCTGTCCGGATTTCCAGAAGTTCAGTTGGATTATATTCGTTATGCGGATGTTACCGATATAGATCTTTCTTTGAAGGAAAAATATAATAATATTAACGAGATTGTGAATCGGATCCGCGGAGAAGCGAATCAGTGCGAAAAACTTCCATACTTAAGCGCGGATATTTTCGGTAGAATTCCTTTTAATAAAGACGATCAGATCGGGCAGAAGGTAGAGAACTTTGCCCAGCTTGTTGATGTGATCTATCCTATGTTATATCCTTCTCATTTTTACGGTCAACCTGGTCGTATCGCAAATCCTTACCAAACCGTTTATGACGGTTTGAAGAATACCAGAAAAAGATCCTTATCAACTACCAAAGTAGTAGGCTGGATCCAAGGTTTCGGAATGAGTCTTGGTCCTTCCGGAAAATCTTTGAAAGATTATATCAAGGCTCAGATAGAAGCGAGCGTGGACAGCGATAGTGACGGCTTCGTTGTTTGGAATATTGTGGGAAAATACGGAGATACTTTTAGAGCGATCGAAGAAAGTATCGAGAGTGGGAAGTTGAAGATAGAAGATTGATGCGGTAGTTGTTGTCGCGCGGTGTTGGAACTCCTACAGCGAGAACACAGTGCCAAGTTCCGCGACTTCTGCCCTAAAGCCCTAGATCTTTCTCCAAAATCAAAAGATCCTTATCTCCAGGAACATTCTTAGGTCTATGCAATTTATACGCCTGAATAGATTCTATCGCTTTCGTTCTCAAGAAGTTTGCTTCTTCGCTGATCGTAACGGATTTTGCTCCACCTGAAAGTTCCATATATCTTTTACCAAATAGAAGTGAAGTCAATCTATGAAGTCTATAATCAGTGATATTATCCAGACCTGCTTCTTTCAAAAGTTTTTGAGCGATCTCCCAGGATTTCTCTTGGCGATTTCTGAGCTTAGGCTCTTCTTCCGGAGAGATACTTCCCTTAGGTCTTTTGCTGGATGAATAAGAAACGTATAATTTATAGTAGGTCTCTGCGCTTCTGATCAAAAGTTCATAATCTGTTTTAGAAAGTCTGAATCCTTCTCTGGCAACTTCTTGCGCTCTTTCCAATTCTTCCGGAACAAAACTGTTTTTGGAAAAACTTGGGGCTTGATCGGATTTACAATTTAAAAAGGAAACATATTCTCTGGAGAATCGGATCAAATCTTGGTCCGAATCGAATCTGGATCTTTTTTTCCAAGCGGAAGAGAATTCTGCACCTGCACTCATAGGTAAAATTCCTGAACATACAGGTTCTTTGGAATCCACTCCGGCCTCGCTCAAATACAACATTCCTAATCTGTAATGTGGAACCGGGGACATCGGATCTAAACGGATCGCTTTGCGAAAAGATTGGATCGCTTCCGGGATCTCATCTCTTGTGAAATGATAATCTCCGGTTTTACGTTCTACTAAAGCAGGTCCGCTTAATTCGGAAGAGACCGGATAGGCGACGGATAGAACCTTCTCCTTTGCCATTCCTAAATATCCGACACCTCTTAATTGTTTTCCTGTGAATGCAGTTTGGAAGATGGATTTAACTTCGATTTGTCCTACGATACTTCCGTCTTTGAATGTTTCATGATCAAAATCTTTTTCGATCAAGTATAGGATTTGGCCCGGGCGGATCCCAGGATCGTAATGCACTTTTATCGTGACTATATCCGGTCTTGTATCGTATCCTAATTCGAAACTTTTGTATTTACCTTCGTATTCGATTGGTTTGACCTTATCGAACATAATGGTCTCCCCGACTAAGACCATTTTTTCCTTTCTGGGCATTCCATCTTTGCCTGTGTTTTTAGGCATTCCCACATCTCGGAACGCATACACGAATTCTTTGGAGAAGATTGAGGAGGAAAAAGCGCAGAGTAATAGTATGATTACAGGTCGGGTTAGGGCCATACTTTTATTTTCGGCCGGATTGGAGTATGGCAATAGAAATTTTAAAGTTTTGGGCGACCCCTCGCATTCGCTCAGGCCGCGCTGCTCCGGGCTGCGCTATCGCTTCGGTCCTTCGGACTAAACCCTGCGCATCGCTGTCGCAGGGATGCGAATGATGCCGATCAAACTTTCCTAATGCAGGAGTTCCAACATCCCTACTGTTCTGCGTCTTAGCGCCTTTGAGTGAGAATTAAGTCTCGTCCAAAATCTTGCTAAAGTCCTGGATTACCCGGTACTTATGTTCCGCCTGAGGATGGTTCCCTGGGCGAGAAACTAGAATAGGGCGAACTCCCGCTTGGGTCGCTGCATCCGCTTCTTCTTTTATATCCGTGAAGAATATGATAGAGTTTGGGGACAGAGAAAGTTTTTCGGCTATTTTAGTATAACTTGAGGCTTCCTTTTTTCCACCTACTGCAGTATCGAAATAGTTTTCAAAATATACAGTAAGGTCTCCTGCTTCGCAGTACTTATAGATCAGAACTTGGGCTTCTACACTTCCAGAAGAATATACAGCAGCACGTTTTCCTGATTTTTTGATCCTTTCTAAAAAGAGAGGAACATCCGGGAAGATTGTACTTTTGAGTTCTCCTGATTCGTATCCCTTTTTCCAGATCCTTCCTTGGATCTCTTTCAAAATCCCTAATTTACGATCTTTGGATACTAGGTATTTGCAGAATTCGGTGAGTGATTCCGGGGAATTGGAAACTGGTTCGGTATATTCGTTTTCGTTTTTGGAAGCAAGAATGAGTTCCTCGGCGAAGCCTACTTCCGCCGAGGTTTCAGAGAAGAATGTAATAAAGTTATGCACCGAGTAGGGGAATAAAACCTTATGCACGAATTCTATCGGCGTGGTCGTACCTTCTATATCAAATAAATATAACTCGGTGTTTTGTTCTTCCAATTAAGCTGTCCTTTTGATCCTGCCGGCTTCCGCTGCCAGTTCTTCGTGCATCTTTTGTTCGTCATGTTTGAAATTTTTCAGGATATAGAACCAAGCCAGTCCGCAAGGTATCCAGAAAAGGATCGCGATCGTAAATGCTTGTGTTCTGTCCGGCAATACCGTAAGGATCAATGCCGCCATCGCAGGCCCGAGTCCATTTCCCAAATTGTCCGTAAGATTATAAAGAGCGAACATAGAAGATCTACTTTTTGGAGGATTCACGTTCATGATCAGAGCTCTTACGTTCGGTCCAGTCACTGAAATGATTATACCCGTAAGTATATTAATAAAAATGAATGCAGAACTTCCCGCAACACTTCCCGCATGTAATAAATAGATCGTAGGAACGATCCCTATTAGGATCATACTGCCGCAGAAGATAGGTAATAAAGTTTTGTTGGTATCGTATATTTTCTGACCTACGACCCCGCCAAAGAATGTTCCTATAAAGATCCCTACAGCGGCAAATATCACCATTGCGGAAGCGGAGTCTTTAGGCATTCCATAATGGAATTCGTAATAATCGTTCAAAAATACGAAGAATACTCCCCAAGGCACACATCCAGGGATACCTTGCATAAAGATACCTATATTGGTCTTAGTGGAAAATAGGGTTTTAATATCCTTCCATGTTAAACGAACAGTTTCCGAGTTTACGTCGGCGGATACATTCACTAATTCCTTCTCTTTTCCTCCTCTTGCAGGTTCTTTACAGAATAATCCGTAGACCAGCATGAATAAGAAAGAAGGGGCTGCCATATAAATAAAGCTGTCTCTCCATCCGTTGATCGGGTCGGAGGTTCCTAAGGTCCCGCCAACCATTTGTCCGAGCCCCACTCCCAATCCCATGGAAAGAGATAAATATCCCGCAGCAGTAGAACGGGACTTGTCCGAAAAATAATCCGCCACTAAAGAGAATAGAAGAGGGAAACTTCCTCCTAAACCGAAACCTGTTAGAGTTCTAAGGATTAAAAATTCTTCGTAGTTTCTCGCGAATCCGGAAAGAAGGCAAGGGATCTCTCCCAATAAGACAGTTCCGATGACCAAAGGTTTTCTAGGAAATCTTTGGGTAAGATAACCCATATAAACCGAAACCAATCCTCCTAGAACGAAGAAGCAGATCGGGATGAGTCCTCCCAATTTCCAATCGATCTCTTGTTGATCGGTGATCCCGAAAGAGCCGGCTATATTCCTTAGATTCGGCGCGATCAGGTTTTGGTCCGCGAATAGAAAGAAGGCCATTCCCATGATCATCCAAAAGGCGAGGATCGCGTTTCCTCCATGGGCGGCAAGTTCGCCTAATCCGAAATATCGAAGCAGGCTTTTTTCCGAGGTCGGTTGAGACATCCAATTCTCTCCAGTGTGTTTCTGTTTGATGTCGGCTTCTATAAGAAGCACGTAAAGCGACAGATTGGTGAGGGGAAAAGGAATCGGCAACGAAAATGTGATTTTACTGTTAGAGGTTTGAGAGAAAGAAGGGTCCGATTTCGACCTAGAACATCCTCTTTCTTCCGTTTTGGAATAAATACTTGACCCGACGTTTACTTGTCTATAGCTTCGGTCCGACTACAAAGGGATGCCGCTCCCTAACCTCTGGAGCCAAACAGCATGGCCTACCAACATAAAGAATTCTTCTTTCAATCTTCTAGAGACAATACCAAATTATATGCCCAAGCATGGACCAAATCTGGTGCCAATCGTGTAATTGTTTTTTGTCATGGATTCGGAGAACATAGCGGTAGGTATTCCAACCTCATCCAATATTTTAAGGATAGTGATGTTAGCTTTTACGGTTTGGACCTAAGAGGTCACGGCAAATCGGAAGGTAAGAGAGGTCATGCATCCGGTTTCGAAGCGTTTGTAGATGATCTTGCCGATTTTGTGCAAGAGGTTCGCAAAAGAGAACATAAGGACAAGATCCTACTTTTAGGACATTCCATGGGGGGAGTGGTGGTCATCCGCTATGCCTTGGAAGGTATCAACCAGGATTATATTTACGGAGTTGTGGCCTGTTCTTCTGCATTAAAAATCCCTACTACTCCGGTCCAAAGATTCCAGATCTCTATGGCCGGTTTTTTACGTAAGATCGCACCTTCTACTACTTTGGACGCGAATCTGGATACTAATTTGGTGAGTAGAGATCCGGAAGTGGTCCAGGCTTACATCGATGATCCTCTGGTTCACGGTAAAATTTCATTCTCTATGGGGTACGAATTGTTCCAACAAGGAGCAATTGCGAATAGAAAGGCCGGAATTTTAAGGACTCCTATCCTGATTTTACACGGTTTGGCGGACGGGATCGCTGATCCGGCCGGAAGTTTGGAATTTTATAATCATTTAGTTTATAAGAATAAAAGAATGAAGACCTATAAGGGTTTTTATCATGAACTTATGAATGAGCCAGCGGGAGAAAGAGAGAAGGTCCTAAAGGATATCAAAGAATTTATGGATTCTCTGGTGCCGGAAAGAGCAAAGTCAGCCCCCAAGGCTAGTTCTAAGAAGTCCACAAAATCTAAACCTTCTCCTAAAAAGAAAGCAGTAGCAAAGAAGAAGTAAATGGATTTAAGGATCGGCTGTAGGAACTCCTACAGCTGCCATATGAACGGATCTAAGCCTGGTATGAACCAGGCTTTTTCATTTATTCTTTTCTCAATCTGTAAGTAATCGTAAAAGAAAGGAAGAATAAGAAGGAAAGAATTCCAATCACACCATAAATCGTTTTTTCAGTGGAAACGAAGATACTTCCGTTATTGATCTCTCTTTCTTGGTTTGCAGTTTCGTTGATCGGCTCTCCTCCGATCACTGAAAGAGTGATCTCATACTGAGGTCCCGCATAACTTACTATATTCGAATTCACATCCGGAGGAGCGTCCACGGAAACAGGGCGTGTACCCTTCTGCCCGATAAAAGAAACCTGCATATCCTTAGGCTTGGAGAAGATCACCTTCTCTCCTTCTTGGCTCTCGAATAGGAGCCTATCCTTAAATTGAGTAGGGGACAGATTGGTAGAAGGGATCACGTAACTCACAAATAACTGAGAAGTCCCCGGAAGAATTGCCCTATCAATCACCCAGCCGTTTTTTCCTTTGGTCAATTGAATAGGGATCGCCATCTTATTTGTGCTTTGGGTCAACTGAGCACTTACCTCTAAGGCTCCTTCGGGCACATAGACTTCCAGAGGATCATTCGGGTTTTGGAAACTTTTAGGCGGGATAGTATTATTGGTAAGAATAGATACTTTAGAAATTACTAATGCGTCTTTTTCTCTCACTACTTGAAGGAGTGACTTTGTTTTTACTACGGAACGATCCGGAGTTTTATCATAAACAGTGACTTCTTGCGGCTTTGACCTCATCATAGGCACCGGAGGGATCATCTTATTATAATTCACTCCGTTATAAGTCACTTGGAGCAGAATAGGAAGTCCATCGGGAGCATTGATCTTAGGAAGTTTGAAACTTCCTCTTACTGGACCCTGGTCAGGGAGAGGTAAAGGCATCATCTGTCTTTCTAAGGCGAAGAGGCGGATACCTTCTGCGGACCCTGGTCCGCCCGTACTTCCATTTTTGAGGACTATCTGTAGTTCCAATTCCTCCCCGAATAAGGGAGATAGGCTAAAACATATAAAAAGAGAAAAGAATAGGATTAGAAATTTATTCTGCATGGGACCGATTCCAATGTTTCTTATCCCCTGAAAAAGGGAAAGTCTTTCCGTTCTGATTCTTGTATCTGAAAACTCTAAAATTGTGGACGAATGCGGGGAATTTCGTTAAAAAGGAAGCCCAAGAATGATATAAATAGAAAGAGGCCGCCTTGAAATTATTCAAAAGAATCCTTCTGGTTTTGTTAAGTGTTTTCGCGTTATTACTTCTGCTAGTTTATTTTTCCACATTCCATCCATCCGACTTGGAATCAGTACAAGTAAAATGTGAAGAAGATGCTCCAAGCCTGGAGTCTTCGGAACCGATCAAGGTATTCTCTTGGAACATACAATATTTTGCAGGTAGGGATCGTGTATTTTGGTATGATGTTCCGGATGAGAACGGACCGGATACAGGCCCGTCCAGAGAAGAGATAGAATCTACTCTCAAAAAAGTAGCGAATGTGATCTTAGAAAGAGATCCTGATTTTGTATTATTCCAAGAAGTGGATGATGGGGCCAAAAAAACTTATTCTGAAAACCAATCGGAAAGAATTCTTCCTCTACTTTCGGACAAGTATCCCTGCCAAACGGAAGCATTTTATTGGAAGGCGGGTTTTGTTCCTCATCCCAAAATTATGGGTTCTGTCGGAATGAAGCTGACTATATTCAGTAAATATAAAATTCTTTCCGCTTCCCGCCACCAGCTTCCTACTCCTCCCGCAGATCCTATCACCAAACAATTACAATTAAAACGTGCTGTCTTAGAGGCTTCCGTAGATGTTAAAGGTAAAAAACCTTTGGTTCTTTTGAATACACATTTGGACGCATTCTCCATGGGAACGGATACGATGCAAAGACAGGTCGCATTTATAGGTCAGTTATTGGAAAAATTGGATTCTGAAAGATCAGAATGGATATTGGCGGGAGATTTTAATCTTCTTCCTCCCGGATTTTCCAGAAAACAATTACATCCTAACGGAGCTTATTATTACAGCGACGACGAGGAAATTTCTCCCTTATTCAAAAAATGGAATTCGACTGCAAGCTTGGAAGAATTGAACGGACCTAACCAGGAAAAATTTTATACTCATGTTCCGAACGATCCTCAAATTGCAAAACCTGATCGAACCATAGATTATATTTTCTATTCTAAAGGTTTAACTAAGAAAGAATATAGAGTGTTAAAAGAAGGGGATGCTTTGGAATCCAGCGATCATCTTCCTTTAGAGGCTTCCTTCTCCTTGGAATCTCGTTAATCGAGCCGGACAAATCCTTGCTCTTTTCTTAGAGGGCAAGAATTTGGAAAAAAACGAAAGATAGGGCATTATGAGACCGTTTAAAATTCTGGGAGTGCAGCAGATCGCAGTCGGCGGAGACAGTAAGGATAAACTCAAAAAATTTTGGGTGGATACTCTCGGATTGCAAAACATTGGTTCTTTTAGAAGTGAAAAAGAGAACGTAGATGAGGATATCCTGCAGATGGGCAAAGGTCCTTACGCAGTAGAAGTGGATATCATGGAACCGGTAGATCCAAGTAAAAGTCCAAAAGTGAATGATCCAAAACTGAATCATATCGGACTTTGGGTGGATGATATTCATAAAGCGGTGGAATGGTTAAGCGCTCAAGGAGTTCGTTTCACTCCAGGCGGTATCCGCAAAGGTGCCGGCGGTCATGATGTGACTTTTATCCATCCAAAAGGAAATGAAGAATTTCCACTTTGTGGAGAGGGCGTTCTTGTAGAGCTCGTCCAAGCTCCTAAAGAAGTGATCGAAGCATTAGGTTAAAAACCTCCGGTTCTTGAAGTCCGAAAAAAAAGGATCTCTTTTGAGATCCTTTTTTTTATTAGAATTATTTAATGCCCTGCAGGAAGTAAGTATGCATCGGGCCTTTTCCTTTTACCTCGATCACATTCCTATCCTCGAAATTATATTTATCTTTTAAGGAAAGATAAACGGATTCGGAAACATGGATCCTTCCTGTGGCTCCATGGGATTCCATACGAGAAGCTGTATTTACCGAGTCCCCCCAGAGATCGTATACGAATTTGTTCTTTCCGATCACACCTGCGACTACTTCGCCGGTATGAAGACCGATACGAACATTAAATTCGAATTCTAACTCAGGTTTTAATTCGTTTAAACGATGTATCATGTCGAGTGCAGCCTGGGCCGCTTTATGAGCATGGTCTTCCGTTGGGACAGGAATACCGCCTGCCAACATATAACAATCACCTATCGTTTTAATTTTTTCTAATTTATATTTGTCGGCGATCACATCGAATTCAGTAAAAATACGGTTTAGGATCTCTACAAGTCTAGTCGGAGTTTGGATCTTAGTGGTTAATTTGGAAAACCCGACTATATCCGCAAATAACACGGTAGAAGAAGGGAAATAATCCGCGATAACACCTTCTCCTCCTTTTAAACGATCCGCAATACTTCTGGGTAGAATGTTCAATAGAAGATTTTCGGACTTCTGTCTTTCTTCTTCTATACTCTTATTCAATACTTCGATCTTTTCCAAAGAGTCTTTTAATTCTTTGTTCCTTTTGGAAAGAGTTCTATAAGCATCCGCGTTATCCACGCCGATCGCCACATAGTTTGCCAAGGTCCTGAGAATATTCAGCTGATTCGGCTGGAATGCATTTTTAGAATAACTGTGAACTGTGAGAATTCCGATCAGACGTTCTTCTACCTTGAGAGGGAAGTATAATGCGGACTGGGAATTTTCTCCGAAATGTTTTCTGATATCGGCTAAATAATTCGGAAAATCTTTTTCGATATCCAGAGTGATCAGTTCTTTCTGTTGTTTTACACAATAAGAAGAAGGGTTATCCTCTTCTAAAGAATCCACGGAAGGAGCAGGGACATATCTTCCGTCTATTACGCAAAACTTATATTTGATCTCTTTTTTTTCTTCGTCGTAAGTCCCGAATGCGAGAACATCCATCGGAACGATAGACTTAGTATTTTCATAGACCGATTGTATGATAACTTTAGGTTCAAGGGAAGAAGTGATGATCTTTCCGATCTCCGTTACAAGTTTGAGGTCCATATAAGCGGCCTCTAACATTATATTAGAATCGGTTAATGCTTCTTGGGTTTTGAGAAGTCTATGCTGGGTGGAGTCCCCGATCTTCATTATCTTGGAAGATTGTTTGAGAAGGGACTCGTAGGATCCTACCAAGGTCTTTAATTTTAGTTTAGGATCCTCTTTGGTATTCGAATCTTCTAAAAAAGACTGAGCATCCGAGAGAAGTTTAAATTCCTGCTCGAAAAAAGTATTTTGTTCTTTCGAAGTTTCGTTCTTTTCCACTTAATTCCGCACGAGAGAGATCTTATTTATAAGATTTCATCTTGAAAGGCAGGGACAAATCGGAAGAAAACTCCTCTCCGGTTTCCTGCATGTCTTCGTCGTCTTCCTTATAAAGCCACTCTACTTCTACTTTTCCACCTTTGTCATGATATTTCTGGAGATTGTCCAAAATATCCATGATCACTTTGGAAGAACTGGTATTAAAATAATCCATTTGAAAACGGAACTGGATCTGTTTGTTTGCAGATTGGATTGAAGATAACCAGTCAAAGACCGGTTTGTAAAACGCCATTGCGTTTTCAGGATAAGATTCTCCGATAATTTCCGCGAGCCCCTTGTCCGATTCTAAGATAATTTCCGGTGAAGTTTTAGTCTGTTGTATATGTAAGGATTCCATGATTAGTTTTCCTTCGTAAAGAATGCGGAGATTGTAAAAAAGGATAGTTTGCCATCCAATTTGTCGAAACGAAACACCAGAGGTCCGTCCGACTTCCTGGCGATATCGATTAATCCCACACCTGCTCCTTTGCTATCTTCCGGCCTCTCCGATCTAAGCTGCTGTTGGTAGAAGGACTTTAATTCGTCCTTACTCATGGAGTTGATTTTTTGGATCCTTTCGGTCAAAAACTCGATTTTCTCGTTTAGTACCAAATTTCCCGAAGCAACATGGTAGCCAACCGAATTTTCCCTAACTATGAGGATCCCTACGCCTGCATCTTTCTGCTCTTCGTTAATTTTTCGCTCAGCGGAGTAGTGCAGCATGTTTTGCGCTAGTTCAATAAATACCGCGAAAATTTTCTTTATTTTAGATTCTGTGCTCAAAGAAGTTCGGATCATAGATCCTAACTCAGTTAGAACTTCCTGAGACAGTCTGCCCTTAAAGGATACGAGTAGATTAAACTCGCTAGTTTCCTGATAAGTCTTAAATAGATTTACGACTTCATTTTCCATCTTCAGCATCTTCCTTTTTCAGAAACATCTCCTTATCTTCCCCCCAATATTACACCGACTAGTGTTATGTCGTCCCGCTGGGCCTCTCCGTTTTGGTGAGCTAACAGGAAGGATTCTAAACGTTCTTTTTGTTCTTCACCGGAAAGATGTTCTATCCCGCTTAAGAAGTTTAATAACCCTTTGGTCCCAATTTTTTGTCGGTCCGGATTCGGCTGGTCCATAAAGCCGTCCGTGGTTAAGTAAACACTCGTACGTATTCCTTTTTCCAAGGAGATGGAGTGTGTTGTAAATTTTCGCGTTTCTTCTTTTTGCCTGCCGCCGATCGAGAATCTATCACCTTTAATTTCGGTCAAGACTCCGCCTTTTCCTATAAAAATAGGTCGTTTTGCTCCCGCAAAGTATAAATTGTTTCCTTCAATCTTTAATAGACAAAGATCCATTCCATCTCTTGAATTTGTTTGGTCCATGTCCTGTTTGAGGGCCTGTCTTACTTTTTTATGCAAATGTTCTAAAATAGAACCCGGATCCGTAATACCAATTTCGTTCACGATCTGATTGAGCAAAGTATTTCCGATCATGGACATAAGAGCTCCCGGAACTCCATGACCGGTACAATCTACAGATGCGATATATATTGTATCTTCCTGTTTTGAAAACCAGTAAAAATCTCCCGATACTATATCTTTCGGACGGAATACCACAAAATAATCGGAAAGTGCGTTTCCTAATACTTCAGAAGAAGGTAAAATTGCCTGCTGGATATTCAATGAATATGTAATACTATCCGTAATATGCTGGTTTTTTAATGCCAGATCGTCGTTAGCCTGAGCTAATTCTTTTGTCCTTTCTGCGACTTTACTTTCCAAATTCGCGTAAAGTAATGCGTTATCGATGGAGATCGCCGCCTGAGAAGACAAAATGGAGATAGTCTGCAGTCTATCCGAAGTAAATGCCGCCTCGGAGAGATTATTCTCCAAATATAATATACCGATCAGTTCTCCCTGCTTGATGATCGGAGAACATAGAACGGATTTTGTTTTCCTTTCTCTAATATATGGATCCTTGTTGAACTTCTCGTCCGCGAACGCGTTACGCAGCACCAGGTCCTCTTTGGTCCTTTCTACATAGTAAATAACGCTGATAGGTATATTTTTACTCTCTTGGATCGGGATTCCCTGGAGAACTCTGATCTCGTCGTCGGTCGTGCTGCCTTCCGCTTCTACGAAAAGTTTTCCGTCCCTTCTCAGGATCATGACTCCTTTTTCTGCTCCAACGTTCTCTATGGAGATCTGCATCAAAGTATCCAATAAGGATTCTAGTTTGATCTCTCCGGAGATCGCAGTGGAACTTTTCATAATGGACTGGAAGTCCAGTGTCTGACCGGAATATACTTCCGTTGCGGAAGAGGTTCTCGTGCTTAGGGTCCCGATCGTGCGGGTTGTGCGGAAGGTATCCCTTCCTCCTTTTTCTCGGATAAATTCCGGGAATTGTGCTTTGAGAAGTTCCTGTTTTTTAGTCGCTCCCCATCTTCCGTATTTTTGGTAAGCTTCCGAGATATACTGGGAACCGATCTTGGCGCTTCCTTTGGAGAACCAGAATTTGGATGCAAGTTCCGCGGCCAAAGCCTCGTCGTTATAATATTCGTTTTTGCCTGCAAGCTGAACCGCTTGTTCGTACGTTTTGGCGGCTTTCCAGTTTTTGTATTCTAATCTTGCAAGTTCGGCTTCAACCAAAAGGAATTTATGTTCGAAGTTTTCAGGAGCGTTTTCCGAAAGAACTTTAAGTTTCTGTTGGTTCTTCTTAATTCTATCTAAGAACTTAGCCTTTTGTTCTTGGGTGGAAAGTTTATAGTTCGCAGCCATCGCTAGAGAATATAGATAAGCATGTTCTTCCACTGCGATCTGGCCGGAAATGAATCCGAGCATACTTTCGGATTCTTCTAATTCTTTTAATGCACTTTCCGATTCACCATAGCTGAGAAGTGTTCTTGCCTTCATGATCTTAAAGAGACAAACAGGGAAAGGACTTTGGTGAGAATTACATAGTTCGATATAATTCTGTTCACTCATATCATCGATCGCAAATTCAAGATGAGAGGAAGTTTTTCCTCTTAGGTTGGAAACTACCAGTGCGGATGCGAGAACGGTATCGATCGCTAAGTTGTTTTTTACCTTGCGGGTGAATTTTAAAAGACCGTCTATTTTAGGTTTTACTAATTCTAGGTTTTTGGATTGAAGGACCACATTGACTGCGTCATTCATTGCGCAGTAACCGCCATGCAGGAATTCCCCGGACTCTAAACTGGCCTGGATCCCTCTATGGTTGATCTCTTCCGAATATTTTAAATGTCTTACGAAAGGAGTGGTATAGTTTGCGAGAATATTCGCTGCTTTGGTGATCCCGCTCGGGTTCTTGTACTTCTCGCTTACTTTGATCGCAAGTTCCGCGAATTCGTAACCTTTTCTGTATTCTTGGAAGCCGGAAGTGAGAAGGATCGCATACATGGAATATCCGTACGGATCTGAAAGGTTTCCGTATTTCAAGAATAGGTTTACCATTTTCAAGGAAACGATAGGGAAAAGCGATAATGCAAAATTATAAACGGTAGGAATGGCGCTGATCAAAAGATTCACCGCCATGATCTGTTCTTGTTTTTGGATCAGTGGGAGGTCCAACAAGGAGTCTACTGTCTTTCCTTCCAGAGCCTTGTTTACGATCTCTATCTCTTCTCCTGTTACTTTTTCATGATCTTTTTCAGGAATATCCACGCCCAAAGGTTGGAGTGCCTTGATGATCATAGGAAGAGCTAGATCGAATTTTCCAAGAGCTGAATATTGGATGATCAGAAGATTGCAAGCATCCGCTTTTTCGATCGGAGATCTTGCGTATTTTAAAAGTGTATCTATCGTCTTTTGAGAATCGTCAAAGTTCCCTGTTAGATACTGGGTCTCTCCTAACTCTCTAAAGATAGAATAACAAAGATCATATTTCGCATTCCAAAGAGAATCATCTCCTTGAGAAGCTTCAGGCAGAAGGAAAAGTAATTCTCTTGCTTTCGCGATATAAGAAAGAGCAGGTTTGTAAGCCGTGGAATTTTTGGCCTTCTTCCCTGCGATCAGATCTAACTGAGCTAGTTTCAGTTTTTCAGCAGACTCAGTGATGAGCCCGGATCCGATATTCATGTGATTTGCAATATCGAAAATATTGTCTTCGATCTGTTTTGGATCCGCTCCTTCTATCAGGAATCTTCCTAATTGTAAACGGATCTTCTTTTTCTTTTCTTCTTCTATGATTTCGTAAGCGGCTTGCTGGACCCTGTCATGTTGGAATCGGAAGGTGACCGTTTTTGCAGTCTGGTAATTTTTGTCCTTATTCGCCGCAGTTTCTTCGAAAGATTCCGCAAGACGATAATTTTCACCGATCGGAACGATCAATTCTTCCGCGATTGTTTCCTGCAAAGAACTTAATGCGGTTTTATAATCTGTTTCTAAAATACGAGTGATAAGTGCCAGATCGAAACTGCTTCCGATACAGGCTGCCATTTCCAGGGTTTCTTGGATCTTAGGAGAAAGTTTACGGATCCTATTTACTAAAAGTTCAACTACGTTATCCGAAATTTTGGTGTTTTTGATCTTGGCGATATCCCATTTCCAGACACCTTCTCCCGGTTTCCCGGAGCCCTGGTCGAAATAGACAGAGTCTTCTTTGGCGAGTTGTTTCAGAAGTTCCCCGATAAAGAACGGGTTTCCTCCCGTTTTGGAATGGATGATCTCCGCTAATTCAGCGGTTTTATCTTCCGAAATATAAAGACTGTCCGAGAGTAATTGCCTTACATCTTTTAACGCTAAAGGTTGTAGAACGATCTTGTACGGATCTAATCCTTCTTTTTCTAAAGTATCCAGCAATACTTGGAAAGGGTGAGAAGAATCCACCTCGTTGTCCCTATAAGCCAATATGATGAAAAGATAATTTACGGTTACGTCTTCCATCAGATTTTTGAGAAGTTCTAAGGAAGCGGTATCCGCCCATTGCATATCATCCAGGAAGATCGCAAGTGGATGTTCCGGGCTTGCGAAAACCTTAATGAAGTTTTGGAATACTATATAAAAACGGTTCGCGTTCTCTTGAGGTCCAAGTTCCGGAACAGGGTCCTGTTTCCCGATAATGATCTCTAGCTCAGGGATCACATCCGTGACCACTTTTCCGTTTGCACCTACCGCTTTTTTGATCTTACTCTTCCAGGATTCGATCCTTTCCGGAGATTCGGTTAAGATCAATTCTACCAAACTGGAAAATACTTGGATGATGGCGGAGAATGGAAGGTTTCGATTGTACTGATCGAACTTTCCTGAAATAAAATAACCTTTGGATTCCGTGAGAGGCTTATTGATCTCCTTCACTAAAGAGGATTTTCCCACACCGGAATATCCTCCGATCAAAACCATTCTGGATCTTCCGTTTGCGGCAACGGATTTGAATTCCTCTAAAAGAGTTTTGATATACTCGTCCCTTCCGTAAAGTTTCTGAGGGATCTTGAATTCTGTAGAAAAATCGGTTTGGGCCAGAGGGAAAGAAGGGAAGTCCGTCTTTTCTTTCCAGAGAGCGTATGCCTTCTCCAAATCTCCCTGAAGTCCTCGAGCGGTTTGGTATCTGTCTTCCGCGTTTTTTGCCAGAAGTTTCATTACGATTTCTGAAAGTACTGTAGGGATCTCCGATCTTGCTTCTTTTGGAGAAGCCGGGATCTTCGCTAAATGTGAATGTACTAATTGTAAAAGGTCGTCCCCGTCGAATGGAAGTTTTCCGAGTAACATCTCATAGTAAGTGATCCCCAAAGAATAAAAATCACTTCTGTAATCTACGGAACGATTCATCCTTCCGGTTTGCTCCGGAGAAACATAGTGGATGGAACCTTCTAAAATATTAGGAGCAGACCAAGAGGTCTCTTCCTTATTCAATTTGGTGGAAATCCCGAAGTCTATGATCCGGATCTGTTTTTCATCCTTATTGAATATTATATTTTCAGGTTTTAAGTCCTTGTGTATGATCTTTTTGGAATGGATCTCACTCAGTCTTTCCGCGAGTTGGATGGAAATAGGGAAGAAGTCCGAAAGAGTCATCGGCTTTTTGGAGATAAAATCCTTTAGGGAACCTCCGGGCACGAAATCCATAAAAAGTGCGAACCCGTCTTGCAACTTCTCGAACTTGATAGGTTTAACAAAATAACCGGAAGAAAGTAAATTTAAGATCTCGAATTCATTCCTAAGATTCACCACCGAAGGATGTAATTCGTCCAAAACCGGAAGAAATTTGATGATGACGGATCTATTGTCTTCTTTACGAACAGCTTTATAAACTTCGGACGCAGATTCGGCATTCAGCCTTTCTTTTAGTTCGAACCCTGTTACGATCATCCTTCTACTTCACCTTTATTTTTATATTCTAAATATCGAATTTTCAGAGACGATACAAAAGTCCGCCCCAATAAAATCCGGCCCCAACCGCAGGAGAAAGGATTAAGTCGCCTTTTTTGACGATCCCTTTATAATAATATTCGGATAATGCGATCGGAATGGATGCAGCGGAAGTATTTCCTACTCTTTCGAAATTCAAAAGTATTTTTTCTCTCGGGAATTTTGTTCTTTTGAGAACATCCTGCACTACTACGTCCGTGCCAGGATGAGGAATGACCCAGTCTATGTCTTCTAATGAGACATTATTCTTTTTTAATAGATCATCCATGGAAGAAAGTGTGAGATCCGCGGCATTGGTCACTAATTCCGGATAACTTTTTACGTAAAAATTCGGTCCAGGTCCCGTCTCGATGATGCTAGCAAGATCTCCGTCGTCTTTTAAGAAAGAATCTATAATGCCGAATTCTTTGTTTCCAGTATACTCTAATAGAACTCCTGCTGCTGCATCTCCTGCAGTGAATTCTCCGTAACCGCCCATTCGGGTGCGTACGGAAAATCTTTCGCTGCCGATCACGAGTGCGGTTTTAAATTTACCGCTGCTCAAGAACGCTGCTCCCATTTGCACTCCATGAACGAATCCGGTGCAAGCGGTACAAATATCGAATGCTAATGAGTTGGAAGTTCCCGCAAGTTTGGAAGCCTGAGGCGCCAAATCCGGAAGATAAAGCCTGTCAGTCCAGTTAGCCAGAATGAATAAGTCCACATCCTCCGGTTTTTTTCCCGCATCTTTCAGGATCATTTTAGAGGTTTCCGCAGCCATGAACTGGGCGGTTTCTTTTTCGTTCGCCCTTCTTCTTTCGGTTACACCTATATTGCCGATGACTGCTTTTTCGGCGGGGTGCATTTCAGGATATTTTAATCTAGGGCGAATTTCATCGTTAGTGACGATCCTTTCCGGAAGATAATGCCCAATCCCGGTGATCCGAACTCCGTTCGAAACTAGGTTTTTAGAATTCGCCATGGATCAATACTCCTTTGGTCCATAATAAATTTCCAGTCATAATTCCAATCTTTTGCTTCATCTTTATCATACTTAAGGCAAACGGGTATACACCATAAATTGTTCCGTATAAATTCTTTCAGGATCTAATTCCCTAAGAGCGGTCAATTCATCCGAATTGATCTCAGGCTCTTGCGTGATCGGAAGATCTTCGTCAGGAGGAAGCCAAAGTGTATATCTTAGAACAGCCTCTTCGGATTCCATCTCGTCGTCGGAAGCGGGTGCAAGCCAGGAGCTCAACTCGAAAGGATGGTCCGAAAAAGAGGTCCTTTTGAATCTACCGAACTGACATACCGCTTCTATTACTCTGTCTCCCGGAGAAGTGATATGTTTTACTTTTCTGACGAATCTAAAACGGTTTGCCTTTGCTACTACGATTGTGTCCGCAGTGGAGACGATATCATTCGCTCCTCCTGATCCTACTAAGAAATTCCCTTTTCCATCCAAGACAGAGTTGATATTTCCGAACCAGTCCACTTCTGCAGCGCCGATCACTCCCAAACATTCATCAGGTACGACTGTTCCTAATATACTTACTATATCGGATAACATGGAACATTGATGGGTATGCAATTGACTGAAAAGAAAAACGTCGCCGACGAAAGGTTTCATTCCATAAAAGCCTAACTCTGCAACGATCTTGATATGGATCCCTTCTTTCTCTAAAAGTTTGGCCGCAGTCCAGGCGGCTATATGTGCGGCCCCGATTCCTGCTAGAATCGTTTTGTATCCTTTTGTCTTGACCTTCTCTATGATCGCTCTTGCCGCAAGAATGATCATCTGCTCGGAATCGTTTACGGTCTTAGGATTTTCCGGAGAAGATAGAGAATGTTCCGGAGGAGTCATCTTCAATCGTCTGAGCCTGACTTCTCCGATCAGATCCAGATATTCTTCATGGCCTCCGGATAATATTACATTTTCTTTATACCATTTCTCTGCCTTAGCCGGAATGCCTGCCGCCTTATTGGCTTCCATTTGGAATTCGTAATCATCCAGATAAGATTCCACACCTTCGAATGCAGGGATCTCGGGAAAACCTTGCACTCTTAAGGATTGAGGATGAGCCCCGAATCTTGCCGGAGCGATCCCTAAAACTTTTGTACTCGGAATATGAACTAGCTCAGGAGGAACTGTTCCTCTCGGTACGATCTTCTCCACGGTTGCGATCACACCTTTTGTCGCAGCAAGCGCTCCCCAGGCTCCTTCTCCGCCTGGCTGAGAAAGAACAATATTCCCATCTTCGTCCGCAACTACTCCGTGAACCAATGTGATCTCGGGGCAAAGCGGAAGAAGAACTACCATGTCCTTCTCTTTTGTTCCTCTGCTTTCGGAAACTAGATGAGGGCTTGCAGCTTCTCCATAAGGATTTCCTTCGGTAGGTTTATGATATAAGAATGCAGTCTTACCTAATTTGTCCGTAATCAGGTCAGACCCTACCAAAGAATTAGAAACGAAACCCGGAAGTTTCATGGCTCCCGCCATCAATCTTTGCACCAATGTGAGAAGGGACCAAAGTTCCAACTCGAAAGGTTTTCCTTTCATCAAGTCCTTATACAAACTGTTTGGACTTGGTTTAGGATAATTATCTCCCGCAAAACCGGTGATCATCTTTTTTACGATGCCGGAAAGAGCGAGGCAATGAGCACTGGAATGAATTCCCGCAACGCTGATAGTGAACTCGGGATTTGTTCCTTCAAAAACTCTAGAGAGAGAATAGATAAGTGCATTTGGCCTAGACATTGTAGTGGCCAAGTGTAAGTACATGCCGGGTTTCACGAATTCCCGTACGAGGGAATCAGGATCGGAAAGAATCTTAGTAGTTTGATGATTCGATTCTTGTGGCATTCGTTTATTTTGCAAAAAAGCCCGGACAAAAGGCGTTTTCACCAAAGGTTAAATTTTTGACGGAAAAAAGGCCGAATTCATACGAAATCAATATGAAAATACTGCCAAATCGTGAGTTTAAATCCGATGACATTTCGCATTTAAAGACTAACATCGTTTAGTGCGAATGTTTGCTAAGTAAGAGGGATTAGGCCTCTCTTTTTTGCCAGACTTAGGTATAAAAAATTTCATATCTCACCTTCATTCCCGCTGATACGGAGACCCAGGCTTTAAGATCGGATTTCCGGGCTCCGATACTAAGATGGAACCCTCCTTTGAAAGAGAAGCTGAAATGTCAGAAGCCCCAAAAGAGTCTTTTACCTTCAAGACAGAACTAGTGGTCCGCAGATCGGATACTAGAAGCGCCACTGTAGTAGGCGGACTTTATGTTTCTCACCTAACATACGAAACTTTTATCCCTCTTGTGAACGAAGTATTCGATGCATTCTTAGAATCCAACTCTTGGTCCAAGGCAAATATAGCGGGAGCTAATATCATTATTCCTAAAATGGATGTGGAATATAGATCCGAGGCAAAAGCAGGGGATGTTTTAGAATTTTCCGCCGGAGTTTTTAATCTAGGGAAGAAGTCCTGCGAATTACATATCTTAGCTTCTCAAAAAGTTTCTAAAGAAGAAGTGGGACTTGCAAAAATTTCTCTAGTATTCTTCGACTATGTTTCTAAAAAAACCTTGGAGATCCCGTCCGAATTCAGGGCGAAATTCGAAATATGAATTCCAAGGCCCAAACTTCTCAGGCGGAAGCCGAGTTTCCTGCGGAATATTATTTTTCGACGGAGATACCGATCCGTAAGATCGATCTGAGTTTGGACATACATGTTTCTTTCGCGAGTGTCCTAGACCTTGTGATGGAGGCTCACCTTCAATTCTTCCAATATCTTGGGTATTCAGTAACTGATATACATGGAAACAGCATCATATTTGCGAATGCTTCCATACAATACCAGGGAGAACTATTATATAAAGATAAAGTGATTATAGACGTTTCCCTGGATAATTTCGGGGAGAAGTCTTTTGATCTATACTTTAGGCTTTCTAAAAGGAATCGAGCGGAGAAGGTCTCCGTCGTAAAGATCAGGGTTTTATTCTTTGATTATAAACTTAGAAAGGTAGTTCCGATCCCAACTGAATTCAAAAATAAGTTCGATACGGGCAAGTATATCAAGATGCAAAGCCCTGAGATCGGAAAAGAGGTCTCGAGTGCGGTCGGACCTGACGGATTCGTATTCGGATTTCGTAAACTAGAAGTGTGGAATCTGGCACATGTGTTCCTTCTTCATTTATACGAACTTTGTGAGAGTTGGAAAGGCAAAGTAGAACCAAGCATTTTAGAACATATCAGATCTATTTCTTCTTTATTGCCTGTTCGGATCGCAGGAGCCTGGGGAACCAGGATACGTGCGGAAAAAGTAAAAAATATACTAAGAGCAAAAGTACATTTAGAAGAGTTAAGATATCTTCTGATCTTAGTAGCCGATCTAGGAAAAGTGGACCCTTCTCAAGAGTTGGATGATTTGCAGACAATCAATTCTCATCTCAAAAAATATCTGAACAAAGTCAGGACCGGAGAAACTAGGAAGATCCGATGAAAGATAAGGTCGCATTAGTCACGGGCGGGAACGCAGGGATCGGAAAAGCAATCGTACTGGAATTCGTTTCCAGAGGTGCAAAGGTAATATTCTGCGGACGAAGGGAAGAAGAAGGAAAAAAAACCGAAGAGGAAATTTCCAAACTGGGCGGAAATATAAAGTTCTTTAGATGCGATGTGTCTGACGATTCCCAAGTAAAAGAATTAGTACAAAAAGCAGAGTCGGAATTCGGAGGATTGGATTACGCGGTGAATAACGCTGCAGTAGGCGGACTCGCAACTGATCTACATCAATACCCGGAAAAAGTTTGGGACAAAGTGATCGCGGTAGATCTAAAAGGCACCTGGCTTTGTATGAAACATGAAATAGAACTTCTTTTAAAAAGAGGAGGGGGTTCTATCGTAAATGTATCTTCTATCGCGGGACTCGTCGGAGCAGATTGGAAAGTGGCTCCGTATTCCGCAGCAAAACATGGAGTAGTCGGACTCACAAAATCCGCGGCATTAGAATATGCGGAAAAAAAGATCAGAGTGAACGCAGTTTGTCCCGGATTTATTCGAACGGAAATGTTAGAAGGATTGTTCCATTCTTCGTCTGATCCAAAAGAAGCGGAGAAAAAGATCACCAGATTACATCCGGTCAATCGGCTTTCCGAACCGAGTGAAGTGGCAAAGGCTGCGGTTTGGTTATGTTCCGAAGAGGCTTCCTTTATTACCGGCGTGGCGCTGCCTGTGGACGGCGGCTATACTGCTAAATAAAAACGTAATCTTTTTCTTGTAGGAAAGTTCGGATGAGTCAAATATGCGTAATTCAGTTTCGAGAATTATAATCGGTTTTTCCGGTCAAAAAAAATATGAAACTCCGGTATTATGCAATCACGGACAAAGGAAACTTTCGCTCTCATAACGAGGATTCTTTTTTAGCATTAGATAGTTTGGTATGCGGCCAAACTCACGGAGAATCGGAAACAGTTCGTGAATTAGATACCGAAGAATCCTCAGGACTATTTGCTCTCGCAGACGGCCTCGGTGGACATGAAGCGGGAGAGATCGCAAGCAGGGTCGCTTTAGAAAAACTTGCTTGGATGGAAAAAGCGATCCGTCCTATCGAAGAGCTGCCTTCTTCCGGTTGGAAAAATCTGATCCGCAAAATTAATAACGAAGTAAATGCCTACGGTGAATCCATAGGAAAACCTAAGATGGGAACCACTTTAGTTGGCTGCCTTTTGGGAAAAAGAAAGTCCTGGATCTTTAATGTGGGAGACAGCCGTCTTTATCATCTTACCAAAGAAGGACTCAGCAAAGTAACAGTAGATCATAATATTGGAGAAGAGCTGGGTTCCAGTTATGGACGAAATCTTTTGACCAGTTGTATCGGCGGTGGAACAAAAAGTATAGAAGTGGATACTTTCGATTATTCCGGAAAATTATCCCCGGGAGATTTTATACTCATCTGTACGGACGGCCTTACTGAAGTTCTGAACATTGATCAAATCGAAAAGATCATGAGAGAACATGAGGACCTAAGAGAAACCTGCAGGATCCTTTCCGAAGAAGCGAACCTAAGACTGACTAGAGACAATCACACGATTGTGATCATCAAAATAGATTCGGTTTGAGTCTTTTGTTTTAAAGTCCGGAAGAGTAGGCGCCTTCTAACAGAAATCGGGCGGTCAATCGGAAGAATAGATCCCCGTTGTCCGCCTCCTCTAATTGGTATACCAAAGGCATATCCGATTTTCTTGCGATCTCAAAAAATCCTAAACCGGCCCCCTTACTTTTTTCAGGTCTGTCGGAACGGATTTGTTCATTGTATCTTTGTTTGAGTTCTTCTGGAGAAAGTTTTTTAACCTCTTCTATTTTACTTTTTAAGAATGCAGCCTGCTCCGGGGTGATCGCGTTTCCGCAATTGAGTTCCCAGTTATGGGCCTTTCTTCTTAAAACTAGAATACCAATCCCGCTCTTTTCATCTCTTTCGATGGAATAATGTGCAACGTTCTGGGCCATTTCCACGAATACGGTGAGGATCCGGTTCTTCTTTTTTTCTTCTTCTAACTTTTCTTTTAGGAGATCGTTTAAAGAAGAAATGGTGGTCTCCGAAAAAGGCCCTTTATAAAGAAGGGCCACTCCGGTCCTTTTAAGAACATTATATTGTTTTGATAACTGCATATACCCCTCAAAACTCCGGAGCCGCCAAACTTACGAATGAAGATTGGCTTCCGATCGCGAACGCCATGGAAATTGCATATCTGATTTTCGCCTTTCTGGCTCCTTCTGCGACATGGTCGTGGTCGCATTCAGGATCCGGGTTCTCCAGATTGATTGTAGGACATAGGGTCTGGTTTTTCAACATAAGAGAAGTTGCGGCAACATTGATAATTCCTGCCGCTCCGAATGTATGACCGAATATTGGTTTGATGGAACCTACAGGCGCCCAATGGAATTTGGGACGGCCCTCATATAGATGACCGATTGCGCGGCTCTCCGCCAAGTCGTTATTATGTGTTGCAGTTCCATGTCCGCAGAAATAATCTATATCGCCTAAACGAAGTCCGCTGATCTTCATCAAATGTCTGAGGCCGGTGGTTGCTTTTTTACCGGTTAAGTCCATTCTCATCGCATGGTCCGCTTCATTATAACTATAAGTTCCTAGAACTTCCGAATAGATCTTAGCGCCTCTTTGTATTGCTCTGTCCAATCTTTCCATTACAAGAACGACTGCACCTTCTCCCAATAAGAACCCGTCTCTAGTCTTATCGTAAGGACGGATCCCTTTTTTAGGATTGTCTTTTTCCAAAGACATGACCCGGCTCATAGGATCGGAATACATCATCATCAAAGGTTGTAGAAGAGGAAATTCATGACCGCCTGCATACATAACTTCGGCTCTGCCTTTACGGATAGCCTGGTAACATAAACTGATCGCATGATGGCCGCCCACACAAGCGGCGGATACAGTGGTCACAAAACCTTGGATATTCGCGTTAATCGCGGTCAAATTCGTAGGATTAGAAGCCATAGAAGTGAGAACGGAATAACGATCGAACACGTTATGGTCCTTTTCTTCCAAATATTTTCTCCAAGCAAAATCCCACCAAGCCATAGAAGCTCTGGAAGAAGAATCTATAAAACCGACTCTGCTAGGATGCAGGTCACCTTTGGTGATACCTGCATCTTTATTTGCCTCTTCCATGGCCGACATTAATGCCAAAGTTTCCGTATTATAATTTTTAGAATATTTATCACTCAGATCGGGCAGATGTTTTTTGTAGTCGAAAGTGTTCATCTCTCCCGCGACCTTGATCGGGAAGTTTTCCGTAGGAAAACGAGTAATAAAATCTAGCTGGGATCTTCCCTCTGAAAGATTTGTCCAAAAGTCTTGTACTGAAAAAGTGTTCGGAAGAATGACTCCGATACCGGTGATGACTACCCGGGAGTTTTTTCCGTTTTTAGATTTATCCATAGAAAGCGGGTTTAGAAATTACCTATGTGGATTAGATTTGGAAATAAAAAAATCATTCCGAAACAAATAAGACGCAAAAAAGGGAGAAAATTCCCATAAAACCGGAAATAGACGGGTAAAATGGGAAGAAGTTCCGCCGGTTTGCGAAAATCCGCCTGTTCTCCCCAAGCAAGTGTTAAGCCGTCGACTATAGTTTTTTGAAAAACGGTTTTCTATTCCGCCTAGGGTCCTAATATTGCTAAAAAATTTCCATAGGTCGTAGTATGAAATATATAAAAATTATAATGTTATTATCGGTTGTCGTTCTTGCTTTAGAAAATTGTTCCAAATCTCCAGAGCAGAAAATCCTGGAATTAGGGCCTAGGTTCCAATTAGCATTTTGTTCTAAAGTCATAGAATGTGGAAAAGAAGAAATCGAAAAGATCCCTCCTAAATACAGAAATACTCTTCCGGCATTTCTACAATCCAATGAAGCATGTGTTACTTATTTTAAGGAAAATTTCGATCAGGCAAGAGAACAGAGAAAATTAAAAAAAGAAGAAGCCACTCCTGAAATGGCCCAAGAATTCGAAAAATGTGTTTCTGCTTTAGAAAAATCCACCTGCGATATGTTCCAGAGAAAGGAAACAAAACATACTGGAATTCCAGGCTGCGAAGGTCTTCCTAAAATCGCTCAACCGGATATTCCTTAAAATTTTCCGGTTTTATTCTTCCTTTGATTGTTGGATCAGTTGGTCTTTTCTTTTTCTGTAAAAGACCAATACACATACAATATCGTAGTCAAGATCCCGAGTGCGACCATCTGTCCTAAATGAACTGTGGTTGCATATACCAAACCTTCCGAACTTTCTCTGCCTAATAAAACGAATCCTGATGTGATGGAAGCATGATATACTCCTGCTCCGGACGGCGCAGAAGGTACCATCACACCCACAGCTCCGCAGAACATGATAAATACGGTTTCTAAAGGACTTAAATGGATCCCTACTAAGTATTGTAGAAGAGTATAATGGATCGCATATCCAAAAAGCCAGGTACAGGCGGTTAAAATTCCGTAGCTGGAAACATTACGAAAAGTTAAAAAGTTTCCCAGTTCCGAGACTTGGGGAGCTAATTTTTCCGAAAAGAATTCCTTCTTTCCGATTTTGGAAAATAAGAATTCTCCTAATAAGATCAGTCGTTTATAAAATAATCGAACAATTAAGAGTGCGGAGAAGATCGCTAAGATCCCAAGTAAAGGAAATAGTATCTTGGTTTCGGATCCGTTGACTCCTAAAATAAAAAGAGCGCCTAGTCCCGCGCAAAATATAAAGGAGAAGTCTAGAACCTTCTCTAAAAAGATCCCGCTTACCAAACTTCCGTAACTTATGTTTTCTCCCTTTTTGCAGAGATAGAGACGGAAAATATCTCCTCCTCTTGCGGGTAAGAATTGATTGGCTCCTACTCCGATATAAGCGGAAAGAAGTGCAGTTCTAAAAGGAACTTTTTTACCGAGTAATAAATACCATCTCCAAGAGAATAAATATAATCCCCAAAGAATAGCTACGAAGAATGGAATTAAGAAGATAGGTCTCCATCTTTCTAATATAGAAGTAAAACCGGAAAGATCCAGATTCCAAAATAGAAAACCCAGAGATAAAACGCTGATCCCGAATCCGAGTAATAATTTTTTCAAAATAGATCCCCGTTACAGATCAGCCTGGAGGCCATTTCATTTGTCTTCCACCAAGCACATGAAAATGAAGATGGAATACTGTTTGGCCGCCTAGTTCGCCCATATTGTTTACGATCCGGAAACCTTCTTTATTGAGTCCGAGGGATCTAGCGATCTCTGCGGCTCTAAATAAAATTTCTCCCAGAAGAGCCTTGTCCTCTCCGCTGGTGTGGTCTATGTCTACGATATGTTTTTTAGGAATGACTAGGAAATGAGTAGGTGCTTGGGGAGCAATATCATGAAAAGCGAATAGATTCTCATCCTCGAAGATGGTCTTGGAAGGGATCTCTTTGTTAATGATCTTACAAAATATACAGGAATCTGTCATGTTTTATTATCCAAACATAAACTTGCTGCTCCGAGGGCCCCAGTGACTGATTTTCCCGGAAGGATCTTTACGTATTCTTTGAATATGGGAAATATGATTTCTCTCACCCTGTTTTCAAGTCGTTTTCCGAAAAAGGAATAGGACTTAGCTATCCCGCCGGATAATACTATATGTTCAGGATTGAGCAAATGGATCAGATTACGAATGAGTTGTGCTAAACTTTCGATCCCTTCTTCCAGGATCTCGTTTGCTTCTTTATGATGTTTAGAAGCCAGATCGAATAAAGTTTCTATATCAGAAAGTTTGGAGCCTGTTTTTTCTAAAAATCTGGAAGAGAATCCGCTGGCACTGAAATAAGCTTCTGTACATCCTCTTTGCCCGCATCCACAAAGAGCTCCTCCCGGATGGATCGTAGTATGTCCTACTTCCATAGAATTTCCAAGATAACCATCGAATAGTTTTCCTTGGAAAACCCATCCCCCGCCTAGTCCGGTCCCTAATGTAAGAACGATTAGATTGGAAGAAGCTTTACCTTCTCCGAACCAATACTCTCCGAGTGCCGCGCAGTTTGCATCATTATCGTAATATACCGGAATGCCGAACTTCTTCTTTAAAAAATCAACTATAGGAACATTTTTTAATAAGGGAAGATTTGCAGAAGAGATCAATATTCCATTTTCTTTATCTATTGGTCCCGGACTTCCGATGCCGATCCCTTTCACAGAATCTTTGGACTCCGAGGTAAGCTCAGAGATCTGTTCTTCCAATAAGGATAAAAAGTGTTTAGAGTCCATTTCCGGTCCTGTCTTTCGATCTGAATGAGAGATTATCTGGCCGGAAGAATTAGTAAGACAGGCTTTTATACTTTGGGCGCCGATATCCACGCCTATAATAGAACTCATTTAACGACTCTGGTAAAACTTCCTTCTCTCATTTCGTAGATCGTCTTAGCATCGAATGCAAGATTCATATCGTGGGTCACGAGTAGGATCGTGAGCCCTCTGGAATTAAAATCGGAGAGAAGTTTACGTACTAATTCACTGTTTTCCGGATCCAAGTCACCGGAAGGTTCGTCTGCGAGAAGCATCTCCGGTTCGTTGATAAGAGCTCTTGCGATCGCAGTCATTTGGATCTGCCCGCCGGAAAGACTACTTGGAAGTTGGTTTCTTATCGTATGAAGATTCAGGCTGGAGATCAGATATTCACATTTTTCTCTGTATTCTTGTTCTTCGAATTTCCCGACTAATAATGCAGGCAGAAGAATATTCTCTTCTACAGTTAGATGAGAAACTAATTCTGAAAATTGGAAGATCAGTCCTATATTCTTGGCTCTGAACCCGGCGAGTTCCCCTTTGGTCATGGAGGAAATTTTTAAAGTGTCAAAGTAAATTTCCCCGGCGCTGCTGGACAACATACCGGTGATCATGGAAAGAAGTGTGGTCTTCCCGGAACCGGAAGGTCCTACAATCGCGACATAGTCGGATTGGTTGATATCGAACGAGATTCCATTAACTGCCTTGGTGGAACCGTAATGTCTGGAGAGATTATTAATCCTAAGGATCATTTTCCCCTCCGGATCGATCTATAAGGATCAACCAAGGTGTATAAATAGGCTACGAGTGCACTGACTCCACCGACCAAAATGGCCTCCGAGGCCAAACTTGCTAAATAGTCCAGAGGGGAGACCAATTCCGACTTTCCGATAGGGATAAAAACGCTTAAAATTAAAGAGAATAAGAACCCGATCCCGTGGATGATCCAAAGTTCCACAGTTTGCAGCAGCACGACTCCCTGTCTATTCCCGCCGACAGCCATCATAATTCCGTTATCCCCGGAACGAGTCATTACCCGGACTATGCTCATAAAAATTAAAGCAAGGCCGCAAAGAGATAAAAGCAAGTACGGAGAATTCAGAAATAGATCGATACTAGAAATGTCCGTGGGTCTTTTTTCCGTACGAAGGGAGAAAAATCCGAATAAAAATCCGTAGGCGAAAAACGTCGAGAATACGACGTGCAATACACTGGTGATCCAGTCCCGGAGAAAAAGGGAAAATGCAAACCTCAGGTAAGTGATTCTTCCCATCGGGAGCAGGATATTGAAAACGTTTGATTTTATCCAACATTTATTTAGTTAATAGCAGAAATTCCGAAAAATGATCTTTGTAATTCTCGTAGCAGCTGGAATCATCCTGATCGTCGCAGCAGGTTCCTTTCTCATTCAATCCAAAAAGGATTCGTTTGAGAAGGCTCTTGCTTTGGCGGCTATGGGAAATTACGTCGACTCTCGGATCCTTATCAGAGATATTCTAGATTCCAATCCATCTAACACCAGGGCTCATTTTATCATGGCGAAAATTTACGCCATGGAGGGCGATTATAATAACGAAGCAAAACATTTAGATAAGATCAAAAAGATCGGAAGCTTCGATAAGGAAATTTCGGAAATAGCAGTATCCAATCGTCTCGCAGATATATATTACCAGCAAGATCTATATGAAGAAGCTGTATTTCATTATTCGGATACACTTTCCGTAGACCCGGATAATCTAGAAGCTTGTATCCGTATCGGTTTTATGGCGATCGGCCAAAAAGAATTCGGGATCGCAGATAAATTCCTTTCCAGGATCCCGGATGAGAAGATCAAAATGCCTGCCTTACTCATTGGAAAAGGTGTGGTCGCAGGGATCCTAAGAAAAGGAGATCCCAGAACTTATTTTCAAAAAGCATTCGAAGAAGATCCAACTTCTTCCGTAGGCGGATTTTTATACGCAGTTTCTTTATCTAGGGCCGGAGAACATGACGAGGCGATCCGTGTAGCAAACTCTGTGGTAGATGTTGTCACAGATGAATACGTTCGTTACACATTATTCCAATTTATCATGTTGGAATTTATACTAAAAGCGAATTGGAACGAAGCCTTAAAACATGCAAGGCTTTGTATGGAGATCGCAAGGAATAACGGATGGAAACAGGAGATGATAGACTCAGATTTCCATTTCGCTCTTATAGCTGTCAATATGGGAAGATTAGAAGATGCCAGCGAATATCTGATCGAAGCGGAATCGGAAAGAGTGGACGACGATCGGATCATAGAACTTGCAAATTATAAATACCAAGTAGAAACAAAAAGATTGGAACTTGGAAAAGTTTCCAAGAGCGGATTTCTTCCGGAGCAGGAGTTAGGAAAATTATTCACCGAACTATTTCCTGTAGAACGTTATTATGAGATCTCAGGTTTAAAATCTTCCAAATCTTTCCATATCAAAGGGATCATAGACGAAGAAGGTAACAAGATAGTAATTGACGTGAATAAGATCGGGATCAGCGCCATGGATCATTATAGATCCTTAAAGGGCGTGGATTTCAAAAACTTATGCGTGAAGGTAGTTATAGCTCTGAATTATACGGTGAGTAGGGAGATCCCTAATAAAGAAGGGGACGGGGTCAATTTCCAAGGTCTGAACAAAACGGATAAAGAGACCAGAGCGCTTTTCAAATTCAGAAAATGGAAGGACGCCAAAATTTCCGACATATTCTTAAGAGATACCTTGGGCCAGGTGAAAGATATGGCATTGGACAAGGCATTTATCATAGGAGACGCGGAATTCACGGAAGGCGCCCGCAGATTTTTGGCGGATAATCCGTCCAGACTCTCCGTACTCTATGGAAGAGACTTAGAAGAACTTTTAAAAAAGGCACTGAAATCCCAAGGCTAAAGGGAACCTTCGGTTTTATTTGGGGTCCTAAACATGTTCTATCTATCTTTTTACGGATCTGCTTTGTTCAGAGGACTATTATTTCTAATATTATTACAAGTTTCTTGTGTTACGGGAAAAGAATCTACTTTCTCTGCTAAGCGAAGTCCTGAAATCCCTCCAACTATTACTCAAGGAAAAGTTTTTTTAGCGGGACATACCGGAGAACATTCCAAGGACACGGAAGAGATCCTGAAATTATTACAACGTCTCGTTTCAGGAACGATCGAAAGGGATCTGAATTTTTTACCGGAGATCGTTTCCAAAAAAGACGGGATCTATCTGGACATAAAAGGGAATTGGACCAGAGAACAACTTATACAAGAGCTTTCTACTCCGGATAATTATTTTCGCATATACTTCTTCGATCGAGAACTATTGGAAAAACAGAAAAACTCGAAAGAAGTTAGAACGGTCCGGGATTTGTTACTCTCTTCCGGAGGGATAGAGGTCGATTTTTATTACGAGAGCAAGAACGCTTGCGAGTTAAAGCTCAAATTTAAAGAGAACCAGAAACTAGAAAGGGAACTGATCAATCCGTATTTCATAAAGCAGGACGGGAAATGGTACTTATTCCGGCTTTTCTAAAATGAAATCTTCTAAAAAGGCAAACGGACTTGCGGTACCAGGGCTTGGTATTGAAATAGCCATAAGGAAATAGGATGCGAGACTTCCAATCGGAACAGGAACAAGATTCACTCGATAAAACTTCCTATAATAAGTGCAGAAGTTGGATCCTTCTTTCTATTTTTGCCGCTTCTTCCTTCTTATTTCCTTTCGGGACACTTGTATTTCCCGAAACAATTCCTTTCGAAACTACTAACGAAGATAAAAAGGGAAGCACGGTTAATAAACCGAACCAAAACATCACTCCGGCGACTAGCAGTTCTACAAGTACTACTCCAACTACAGGCAAGGTCATAGACTGGGATGTGGATCGTTTAACTGAATATGCGATCTCAAACAACCCGCTGTATTTAGCCGAAAAACAAAATATGGGGATAGAGAGAGGACGGGTAATCACCGCTTCCTTATACAGAAACCCGGTCCTTCAATTCCAACAACAGTTCATTGGTGGAACTCCAAATTCACAAGGCGGAAGTCCGGAAACCGCACCCGGAATGTACCAAGAGTTGGACGTATACGGAGTTGTTCCTCTTAGAACAAGAGTAGCCAAAAAAGGATTCGAAGCATCTATCCAAGATTTTTATAATTTCGATCGAATCTTTAGGATGAGGCTTCGCCAAAATTATTGGGCATTCGTATTTCTTACACTTCTAGTAGATACAAACAAAGAATTCTACGAAAACTACAGCGACCTTTTAGAACTCACAAAGTTTAGAGTGCAGAAGGGGGACATCTCTCCTTTAGAATTCGAACGTCTGGAGTTGGAAAGGATACAGGTAGAAAAATTCTACCGTGACGCGATCGTTCGCAGACAAGTTATCGAAAAAGATCTGCGCATTCTTTCCGGTCTGTCTGAAGAAGAGGGAGTATTCGCATTCAAAGTGGACTCCATGAAGTTCAGACCTTTGGAAGAAATGGGACTTCACCTAAAAGAGAATTTTCCTTCTATAGAACGTCCTGACCTTACCGCATTAGAGCAAAGGTTACAAGAGAAAAAGATGAACATAGAACTGCAAAGAAGGGAGTCCTTCGGCTGGTTGCAGTTAGGTGGAGAATGGAGGGTCAAAGGTGGGGAAAATTACGGAGGAGTATTCGCTTCCATCCCGATCCCTTTGAACGATAGAGGCCAAGGAAAAGTATATTCTGCAAAAGAAGAATATAGAAAATTCGAATTAGCCTTGGATGCGAAAAAAAGAGAAGTAATCGCAGAGATAGAAGCCGCAAAAAAAGAACTCTTGGCGAGAGAAGAACTCTTAACCAAATACGAAAGGATCAACCTTCTCCAGAAGAACAAACAACTGGAAGAGAAATCCAGAATTGCGTATGTCCGCGGCGCCTCCGATCAAGTAACCTTCCTCCAAGCAGAAAAAAACTACCTCACTATCCTCAGAGAATATTACGATTTACTGTATTTATATTTTAACGCGGTAGAAAATTATAAGGCCGCAACCGGAAGAATCGCGGAAATTTCTTCGGCAAACAAGGCGAAGGGAGAATGACAATGAAACTATTATTCCAAAAATATAAAGTTCTGATCGTTTTAGCCTTGGGGATCACGATCGCATTTTTCGGGTTCAAATACTTCTCCAAAAAGAAACCTGAAAAAAAGATCACCGAAGAGAACAAAAACGTATTCACTGTCCCGGAAGACGTCATCAGAAGACATCCTCTCACTTACGTCGGCTTAAAAGAAGTCTCCCAGTTCGAAGAGCTTGCACTGCCAGGCAGGATCACCTATGATCCTGAAAGTATGGCAAAGGTCGGCTCTCAGGTCGAGGCCAGGATCAAAAAAGTTTTGGTAAAAGAAGGAGATAAGGTCAGCCAAGGATCTCCGTTAGCAATTCTTTCTTCCATCCAATTGGGAGAAGTAGAGGCGGCTTACGTAAAAGCAAGAGCATCTTTGGACGCATTGAAGATGCAGGCGGATCGTGCTAAGGAACTTTTCGAAATGAAAGTTACTTCCGCGAAAGAATACGAGTTCGCGACCATGCAATACAAAACTGCAAGAACGGAAGTGGAAACCACTCGTATCAAGCTGGATAATTACGGTCTGACTCCTTCCGAAATAGAAGGGATCGAAAGAGGGATCTATGTTTCTTCTAACCTGATCCTCAGAAGTCCTATCAACGGAGAAGTCACCGAAAGAAAGGCGATCCTAGGACAACAAGTAACTCGTAACGAAGAATTATTCACGATCGCTAACTTAAGTCATCTCTGGGTTTTACTCGACGTGTACGAAAAAGATCTGGGTGGAGTGAGAGAAGGTGCTCAGGCGACTATCTTTCCTTTAGGGGACGAGCATAGTAGCGTTCAGATCCAAGGAAAAGTGGGTTATGTGGGAACAGTTTTAGATAACGTAAAACGTACCGCAAAACTCAGGATCATGGTCTCCAATAAAGGAAACAAACTAAAACCGGGCCAAACCGTTACTGCAAAAGTAGCCGGTCTTGTAGTAAGCACTGGAGGAGGAAAACGTAAGATGATCCCTCTAGAAGCAGTCCATGAGATAGAAGGAAAATTTTTCGTATTCATTCCTCATGGAGAAGGTAGTTTCGAAGCGGTAAACGTGATTGTAGGGGACACCATCGAGGACGATATCATTATCTTGGGTGGATTACCTGACGGTGCGGAAGTTGTCTCTAAGGGTTCCTTCGTTCTTAAAAGTGAATTCCTTAAGTTTTAATATTTTCTAATATTCTAACCGGATATTTTTTCAAGATCTCATCCGTAGTCGCAAACTCCCATCCGTTGATCATTGCATGGGAAAGAAGTAATCTATCAAAAGGATCTCTGTGTATATTAGGCAGTCTAGTTAAGAAGAAGATCGCCTCGTCCTGCATCACGGATTTTTCCAGACCGGACTGTATACATGCATTCACTAAAAAATATCCGGGCATTTCTGGCAGAGGCAGTTTTCCCAGATCGTATTTGATCTGTATTTCCCAGAGAGATACTTGGTGGAATAGAAGCCTGACCTGATCTTCCTTGCAGAGTTCTTTAATGATTGGGGGAAGTTTGGGATCTTCTAATAAAAACCAGAGAATGATCTGTGTATCTAATAGGATTGTTCTCAAATTTTATTCCCCGTAAAAATCCGATTCGAATTCTACAAGTGGGGAATTGAAATCATCCGGCACAGTAAACTTACCTGCCAAGATCCCAGGTTTTAGCTTTTTTGTCTTGGGTATGGAGATGGGAACGAGCTCTACCATAGGGCGGTTTCGTTCAGAGATGACTACTCTCTCGCCGGAGCTGGCTGCCTTTAAATAACGTCCCAAATGGGCCTTTGCTTCGCTTAAATTTACCTTTTTCATAAAGTAGTCTAGTTTTAGACTACTATTAGTCTCCACTTGGATCAATTGTTTTTCTATCATTTTACCCTCCAACTAGGTATATTTTATTTAAAATTATATCACCAAAAAAGTACTTGCGCAACATTTATTCACTAATAACTTGTTAAGCATGAAAGATCTAACGGAAAAGCAACTCGCTGTTTTACAGTTTATTACCAATGTGATCAAAGAAAGGGGCTTTCCGCCAACGATCAGAGAGATCGGAGATGAGTTCGGTATCACGGCAAAGGGTGCTTACGATCACCTGAAAGCCATAGAAAAAAAGGGATACCTAAAGACCTCCAAAAACCAGTCCAGAGCAATAGAGCTTACCCGCCAAAGTCCATTTGAAAGTTTACCAGTTCCCACCCCAAGTATCCCGCTCTTAGGTAGAGTAGCTGCGGGACTCCCCATCCTGGCAGAGGAAAATATAGAATCTTATATCCCGGTTCCGGAAGAGATGGCCTCTAAAGGGATTACCTTTGCTCTAAAAGTGCAAGGGGATTCCATGATAGAAGCCGGTATCAATGATGGAGACGTGGCGATTATCCAAAAAAAGGATATAGCCCGAAATGGAGAGATTGTAGTCGCACTTATCGAAGACGAGGCCACTTTAAAAGTATATTTTAAAGAAGCGGATCATATTCGTTTGGAAGCTAGAAATCCAAAATACAAACCGATCCGTAGTAAAAAAGTAACCATCGTAGGAAAGTTGATCGGTCTTTACCGTTCCTATTGATAGTCGCTCCGGATTTCGGAGTTGACACTAGCCCCTGAGAGAGGAAAGATTTTGAAAGAGTGAATAATCTTTCCTTTTTCCGCGTATTCGCGGCCTTCTTCCTATTACTTCTATTATTCGATTGCGCCTCCCGAAAGAAAGAGATCGGGGACAGGGACTTAAAACTAGTCCTTGAATATCTGACCGAGGCCCGCCTTGCGGAAAGATTGAATTACGCTTCCGAACAAACCATTCGCAAAGATCCCGAAATTTTGGAAGCGGCCTGCGAAAGATATCAACTAGATAAGGATTCCGTAATGGAACAAATTCGAATCAAATATCCGAAGACTTACTTCGCATTGGTCGGCAAAAATGAAGAATAAGGAAAGATTTGCCTGGGCCAGTTTGGTTCTGATCCTATTTACTACAGTTGTATTTCGTCCGGTCCATGCAAAAGCGGTTTCTGAAACTGCCGAAAAATATCTGCAATTATTCCATGAAGTTTTCGGGCTCATGCAAAACGGTTATGTAGAAACCGTAGACGAAGAAAAAGTATTCTTGGGCGCGATCAAAGGAATGCTCGGATCTCTAGGAGATCCACATTCTTCTTTTTTGGAAGAAGAAGAATACAGGCAGATGCGGGAAGAGACTCGAGGATCTTTCGGCGGAGTCGGTATGGAAGTGGCTTATACGGACGGAGCCATAGTAGTCGTTTCTCCTATCGAAGATACTCCTGCGATGAAAGCGGGAATCTTACCTCAAGATAGGATCATAGAGATAGACGGTAAAAGTACGGCAAACTTGGGCTACGCAGAAGGTATCAAACTGATGCGTGGAAAACCCGGAAGTTCCGTAAGTATCAAAGTAGAAAGAAAAAATATCAAAGAACCTCTGCAGTTTACCTTGGTCCGTGAAAATATCAAGATAAGATATGTTCGTTCCTACTTCTTCGAAAAAGAGAAAGTCGGATATCTCCGTTTGAACCAGTTCATGGGAGAAAACACATTAGAAGAATTTAAAAAACATCTGAAGACGCTCGCGGATAAAAAATCGGAAGGTCTGATCGTGGACCTAAGAATGAATCCGGGCGGTTTACTTCCTTTGTCTGTTGCATTATCCGATATTTTTCTTCCGGAAGGATTGGATATAGTTTCCGTGAGAGGAAGAGGAGGAGAACTTGCCGATGTTTCCAAGTCGACAAGTAAGGGAGACAAATATACTTCTATACCATTAGTTGTTCTTATTAATGAAGGTTCTGCTTCCGCTTCTGAAATTTTTGCAGGAGCCATCCAAGACCATAAACGAGGAAAAATTATAGGAGTTACTTCTTTCGGAAAAGGTTCCGTACAAATCGTTTATCCACTTTCTTTCGGAATGGCCGTAAAACTTACAGTTCAAAAATATTATACTCCTTCCGGTAAATCACTTCATGGAAAAGGAATACAACCTGATGTGATCGTAAAAGGAATAGAACCTAACGAAGACGATCGTTTTTATCTCAGGAAGATGAGCGAGAAAAAGCTACTAGATCAACTTGCTGCAAAATATCCCGAGTACAATGAGCAGAATTTTTTGAATTTCGAAAAAGCTCTTAAAGAACAAGGGATCAAACTTAGTTCGGATGTTGCCAGAGCAGTTTATAAAAATAAGACCCAACCGGAAAAAGACAGAACTATGACCGATTTGGAATTGGATCCTCAGTTGAAAAAAGCAGTGGATCTACTTTCTTCCAAATCTTAACCATGATCGGTCTTGGAATAGAGACTAGCTGCGACGAAACCAGTCTAGCAATTGTGAAAGATGGGAAAGAATTACTTTCCCTCAAAATTTTTAGCCAGATAGATCTGCATAAACCTTTTAGAGGAATTGTTCCGGAGATCGCATATAGAGCTCATCTAGAAAAGATCAATCCTCTACTCTCGGAAGTTTTAGAAGAATCTAAACTCGGACTTGCTGATCTGGACTATGTGGCCGTGACTAGATCTCCCGGCTTAACCGGTTCACTTATGATAGGGGCACAACTCGCAAGATCCATTCATGCAGTGTATGGAACACCGATCGTTCCACTTTGTCATTTACAGGCTCATTTTGCAGTATTACATTTAGAAGAAGTGGAGCCTGTATTTCCAGTATTAGGTTTACTTCTTTCCGGTGGGAACTCTGCCATCTATAAGATCCCTCATTTCGGCACAATGGAAGTGGTGGGAGATACGATGGATGACGCCTTGGGAGAAGCATTCGATAAGGTGGCCGGTCTATTGTCCTTGCCTTATCCAGGCGGACCTCCAATCGAAAAGGAAGCATCTAAATATGTTCCAGGCCCAAAGGAGAAAGATCTATTGCCTCCTTTGCTTAGAAATCTGGAGCAGGATCGTGTTGCATTTTCTTTTTCAGGTTTAAAAACTGCGGTTTCTCATTTGATCGCAAAACAACCGGATCTATCCACAGAGGCGGTATGTTATCATTTCCAAAAGACTGCATTTGAACTTGTGGAAAGAAATTTGAAACGTGCGGTTTCCATTACAGGGATCAAAAGGATCGTGGCGGGAGGAGGGGTCTTGGCGAATTCTACACTTCGTAACAGATTATCTAAATTCGCGGAAAAAAATTCCCTGGAATTTTTTTCTCCCCAAAAAAAGATCTACTGCACGGATAACGGCGCGATGGTTGCTGCCCTCGGTTATTATCTATTTAAACAGGGATATTCTAAGAGTTTGGACTTTACTGTAAGTCCAGTAAGGCAGGAGACCTATATATGAATCGCAGGCTACATTGGATTCCAAATATGATCACTCTCGGGAACTTGAGTATGGGATTTGTTTCCATACTGATCGCTTCCGAGGCAACAGGTAACGGACCTCAATCCTATATACTCTCCGGATTTTTCATCCTACTCGCGGCAATCTGCGACGGATTAGATGGAATGACTGCAAGAGCCTTGGATGCAACCAGCGAGTTAGGCGCTGACTTGGACAGTCTTGCCGATCTGACCGCATTCGGTATCGCACCTGGATTCCTTTTTTATAATATGGTTCTGGGAGAATACAAAATTGACGTTTTCGGAAAAGAAGATCTTTTTCCGATCGGAATGTTGATCGCCGCTATCTTTCCTGCTTGTGCCGCATATAGATTAGCAAGATTTAATGTGGCTCATGATCCTTCTTCTTTTACCGGGTTGCCATCTCCGATTGCAGGAATTACCATCGGATTTTTGCCGATCTTTTTAGGAAAAGATCATACTCTTCCTCATTGGTTGGGAATTCCTTTATTTATACTGATCGCTTTTTTAATGGTTTCTAATATTCGTTATGGAAAACCTCAAGCAGCGATTCGCTCCAAGCTAAGTCCTTTACGTGCAGGTTTGATGCTCGGCGCTGCTTTGATTGCACTCTTCTTCGTAGGGTTTGCTCGTTGGCCTTGGCTTGTATATGGATTGATCTGTCTTTATATCTTCTCAGGGATTTTGACTTTCCTGATCCATATTTTACAAGAATTGAGAGTAAAACTAGACTAAAAGTGAATTTCTATTTTCTGGTTTAGCCTAGATGGAATAACTTTTCATTGATTGTGCCGGTTTCTCTTTTAAAAAAGATTGGACGGCACTTAAAAAATCCAAGAAAGTAAGTGCGGTATGGATCAAGAAAATCTAATTAAAAGGATCACCTTTGATCCTAAAATCTTGGGCGGAAAACCAATCATTCGAGGTCGTAGATTGGCCGTTGAACATATCCTTGGGATGCTTGCAGCGGAAGATACGCCTGAGCAGATCTTACAAGGTCACCCTTGGTTAAATTGGATGATATACAGGCCTGTCTTGTTTATGCACATCGAGTAATCTCCCATGAGAGAATAGAAAATATTCCTACCGACTCAAGCCAAGTTGCGTGAAAGTCTTATTAGACACCTGCGTTTGGGGTGAGGTTGCTATGCCGAAAATGAAAAATTGGAAAAAAAATGTCTGATACAATAAATGCTTTTACAAAGCTATTTGAAAGCATTATCGATAAATATGGGCCATTGAACACTGTTCTAATTGGGATTGTATTAGCTGTTGTCCTATTTCTATTCCGTCTATATACTGATTACAGGAAAGATCGAGAAAGAGACAAAATAATTGAAGAAAAGGAGCGAACTGTCCAGCGACTTGCTCAGGAAGCGAGAGAATGGCGAATTGTTATTCTAAAAGAAAAGTATAAATGGACCGATGAGCAAGTTGAAAGGTTCATACATAAAGGCGATTTTAAAGACGGCGTCGAAGCACGTCAGAAATTAGAAGGAACAAAGTAAGATGAATACTGATTCCACGATAGCTATTATTACTTTTTTTGCAATTTTACTAGTCTTCATGATTAAAGAGATTATATTAATCTATAGGAATATACGGAAAATACGCCAAGACAGACATTTAATTAGGGTAGAAAAAACTAGAGAGTATTTTTCGAATATTCGCGAATCCTTACTTCATCTAATGAAAAATGAGACAGTTCATCCTGACAATAATCTTTTCCAAGTTATTTATTCCGTATCTACAATGATAATGCGTCGCCCTGACCAATATGCGGAATTAAGTGATTATCTAGTTGTTTCTTTTATAAATACTAAAGTTGAAGAAAAACAAAAATCGAATAAGGCAGAAATTCCAAAAGAGTTGAGATCACTTCTGTTTAAAACTGCAGAAGGTTTATATAAAATCATAATTGAATATTCTGCAATCCTTAGGGTTTTATTCCAAATAAGCAATACCTTGAAACAAATCACTCCATTAGAGTTCCTTTCTCCAGTATTCAAACAAATTAGAGAAAAGATATTTGAACAAGAAGTTAAGTCTAATCCAAAGATAGAAAATATAAATATTGCCAGAAAAGAGCTTAAGACTCTCTCTTTGGCCGCTTAAAGAAGCGTTGACTAATTGTAAGTTGTGATACTCATTTTAGGTAGCGCTTATGTTGTACACCTAATCGAATATCTTTATTTTTTAATCAAACAGTGGAATATACACCTGGAATCTCATACTTAAACCATCTCCTCTGCCTTCTTTCTCTCTTGTATGGCGAATATGGATTGAAATATAAGGATGTGAGATCCGCAAAAAAGAATAAAAGGATTTATCAGTCACAACCAAACCTGTCTCTTCCGGTGTGATTGATTCTTCCGCGAATGCCGGTGATAGATTTTTTTCTTCCGCATAGATTAGGCTGGAGTAGATCTTCCAGTTTTTACCTATAGAAATCTGTAATCCCGCTTCCGTAAGTCTATCTCCGTTCTTTCTCCACTCTTGCCCGATTTCCCATCTCCAAAACTTTCTTTGGTAGGCTAGGTATAAACCTTTTCCAAAAATCCAAGAAGAATGATCCGAAAATGAATAAGCTCGAGCCTGAACCAAGATTGCGAACCAAGGGAATTCTAAAATTTCCACTCTTCCTAAAACGGATTGGGCAGAGTAGATCTCTTTTTCATCTGAAGAATATCGACTCGATTCTGCGAATTGTAATCTTCTATAAGGTCCCGGTTCCCAAACGAATCTGAATAATTCGGCTTTTTCTTCAGGATCTGTTCTTTCCGAGAGTTGGAATAATTGCCCCGATCTTCCTCTAAAGCCTGAGGCGAATATTCTTTTGTCCTTCTCTCTGTCCGCCCAAGAAGCGGATACAATTCCTTGAGGATTATCTTTGGTTCCGAAAATTTCGGTCCTGAACCAATACGGCTTTTTTTCCGATTTTCTTTCCTCGGAAGAAGGGAATTCTAAAAGTATAAATCCCTCCTTCGTTTGGGGAGAATATGCTAATTCCAGATAATTTTTGTACGGTTTGAAGAAGAAGCCTGGTTGTTTATCCGCAGAATTCTCCGCATAATAAGTTCCTAATATACTTTCACCGAATTTTAGACCTAAAAATCCTGTTCTTACGGTCGGTTGTTCTAAAAACCAGAAGGAAGAAAAGTCAAACTTCTCTCTTAAAAAGAAAAAATGGTTTAAAGGCCTGAATCGATTCCCATATGAAAGATAAACATTCTTATTCTCGAATAGATAAGAGCCTAAATAAGTTTCTCCTCTTTTTTCTAAAAACATTTTGTGTTTGGAACATTCCGTATCAGGAAGAACTAAAACAAAATTTTTAAAACAAACTTCTCCCCTGAGCCATACGGTCTCTTGTCTTTTCGTATAATACCTGGAATCATATCCTGAAAAAGAAACTCCTGTGGAAAAAGAAGAGGGCAGACTTTCTGCAGAAAGAATATTCGAAAAAAAGAATAGTACAAAAAGGGATCTTTTCATTTAGAAACCCCTTTTTGTCCGGATCAGTCTTTTGATTTTTCTTCTTTTGGTTTCCGGAATTGAATCCAGATACGTTTCGAATTTTTCGGCGGGACCTTTGGAATAGGAAGAGATCGAAATGGATTCTTGTAAGGAAAATCCTAATCTCAAAAGTTCTTCTGCTTCCAGAGAAGGATAAATATTTGTTCTTTCGGTGGGAGCCTGCGAGGTAGCTATAGATTTGGGGCCTTCTTCTTTTTTATAAAATGGAGAATATCCAAGTCCCACAAATCCGATTGGATCTTTCTCCGACTCGAAACCTTCTAACTGTCCTAAAAATCCTTCCCAGTTCCAATAAACTCCTATAGAAATTCTATCTTCAAAATCAGCAGAGTTCGTTCGGATCCTTTCGAAACCTAAACCGATCCTAAATTCCGAGTCCTGAGAAGAGTTGAGTAATACTCCTAAAGAATTTTCTTCCTGGTTCTTTCTTCCAAAAAGATCCCAACTTAGTTTGGAATGATAAAACCCAAGCGAAGTAAAATAAGAAGAAGGTTCCGAACCTCCTGCTCCGAATCTGAATCGTACGCCTAAATTATGGCTTAGCTCTAGTTGATAACCTAAGGAAACTGTTTCGAAAAAATTCCCTTCTTTGTTCCGACCGCTTCGAACATAAGAGAGTCTATATTCTTCTTTTGGGCCGAATGAGAACGGGACTTGGAGAGAAATTCCTGGCAGCGGAACTTCTTCTTTTTCATATATTCCAAAAAAGGATAATTCTCCTCCTTTCCACCAAGGACGGAACCAGACCTCTACCGGAATGTTTCTATCGAACCCGAATAAAAGAGCGGTTGGAAGAAGAAGGATGGCTAAATATAGGAACCTCATTCCCGAGACGGGTCAAACTCAGTAAGAGGCGAGTGCGATTTTTCCGGAATATGGCATATTTTTTCCGAATTGAAACCAGGTTGAATTCAGGATTTGTCCGGGCCAGGGATAGAATGGATCTTGTGAGTGAGAAACTACTGGGTAGATATTCGGAAATTTCTCTAAAAAATCACAGTAAACGCTTGACGGTGACTATAAATTCGTATAGTATATAAATAACCGTTTAGTAGATTATTAGTGTAATAAATTCAATTTATGTCGTCTAAATAGACGAGGGAGAGAAAGTTATGATGATTCGATCTCTACAAGATTCAGGTGCTTACGAGAGAAGCCGTAAAGGTCTCGCTGGAGCGGGATTCGATTGGAGGGAAAAAGTTCGTTCTTCTGAGCCGAACTCTAAAACCTTCGCGGATTATTTGGAAGAATCTTTCCAAGGGGACTTGGTCCAGGACGGAAATTGGTTCTCTGAAACACTTTCCGAGCTGAGCAAGAAGAACCTGAGAAAAATTTAAACTTGGCTGAGCGCTGGGGCTCAGGCCCGGATCCTAGATCTCGTATCTTTCATGATGCGGATAATCTGGAAGACTGGGAGCTGATTGCCGTTCTTTTGGGCAAAGGGAGCAGGGGCCTTCCTATCGAAGACCTCAGCCGAGATATTCTAAAAAAGTCCCGAGGATTGGGAGGACTTCTCTCATCCAATATTCCTAGAAATTTTCATATCAACGGTTTGGGTAAGGCAAAAATCGCCACCGTACTGGCCGCTTTAGAACTCTCTAAAAGACTCAAATACAAATCGATCCGAATGGCGGGTTATAACCCGACTACACTTTCTTCTTATCTGCAGGGTTTATTTACCCCTTTAAAAAGAGAATGTTTTGTTTTAGCTACCATCTCTCCTGCAGGAGATCTTTTAAGAGTGGAGACGGTTTCCAAAGGTAGTTTGGAAGAAGTGGGAGTTCTTCCCAGAGACCTGGTCCGGATCGTACTGAACGACGAGGCTTCCCAAGCGATACTGGCCCATAATCATCCGGGTATGATCTGTTATCCAAGCCAAGAAGATTGGGAAGTCTATACAAACTTAAAGGATATACTCGGCAATTTGGATGTGGAGCTTTTGGACCATTGGATTTTTGGAATTGACGGGATCTTTTCCTGCAAACAATCTACTCGACTAGAAGAGAACTGATCTATTTCTCCTCTTAAATCCCAATCATAGGTTGTAGATGACCTCTTCCGTTTTTTTGCGTAATCTCAGAATTTTATCGGTTCTTGTCAGAAGGGATTATGCACTGCAGTACGCGGGTTCCGCATTGGGCCTGACTTGGATGTTCCTACAAAACGTAAGTTTGATCCTGATCTATACGATCGTATTTTATTTCATAGGTATCAGATCCCAAGGTGAAAATTCCATAGAATATTTTTCTAATGTACTCAGCGGACTTTTGTTTTGGATACCTTTGCAGGAATATCTGATCAGAGGCACCGGAATTCTTACGGACAATAGACAGTTGATCAAAAGATCTCCTCTTGGTCCTGAAATTTTTCTCTGGATCCCATTTGTTCAGTTTTTGTTGCATTGGCTCGTAACTTCTATTCCTATCTTTATCTTTTTGGCCTGGGCCGGCAAGCTTGGGGTCTGGAGTTTACCTCTTTCTTTTTTTTCCATGTTCTGCACCGGATTGTTTCTGGCCTGCCTTCAAAGTTATCTTGCTCGTGTGAATATTATTCTGAGAGATATTTCTCCCTTGGTGAGATTATTGACCCAGTTTTTGTTCTGGGGTCTTCCTATTCTTTATGGATCCAAAGGTATTTTAGGAAAATTGAATGTATTTAACCCGTTCTTCTTTCCTTTGGAAGTTTTTAGATCCGCATTGCTTGTTGGATATACTCCTCAGGCTGGGGTTTTGGACTTTCTTCCTTTTTTAGGGATTTTCTTAGGCGTATTTCTTTTAAGTCGTACTAAATTAAATCAGATAGTGTTGGATCACCTTTGATTAAGATAGAGAATATTTCCAAGACCTACCAAGGTTATAGTAAACCTTGGAATAGACTTTTAAGCGCGATTACGTTCGGATATTTCGGTTTGGATGTAAAATACAAAGCCTTAGATGGGATTTCTTTTTCTGCGGAGAAGGGAGAAGTCATCGGTATCATCGGCCGAAACGGCGCAGGAAAATCCACCTTACTTAAATTGCTTACCGGAGTTTCCAAAGTGGATTCAGGTAAGTTAGAGAAGAAGGGAACTGTTCGTTCTATCTTAGAATTGGGAGTCGGTTTTAATCCTGAACTTTCCGGAGAAGAGAACTTATACTATAACGGTTTAGTCTGGGGATTGGATCCTGAAGAACTGATCCGATCTTCTGAGGAAATTTTTAAGTTTTCCGGTTTGTCCGAATTTCGTAAAAGCCCTTTAAAAAATTATTCTTCCGGTATGACGATGAGATTGGGCTTTGCACTCGCGACTGCAAAACGTCCCGATATTTTGATCGTGGACGAGGCATTGGCTGTGGGTGATGCAAGCTTCCAGCAGAAAAGTTTAAACAGGTTCCGCAAGTTTTCGGAAGAAGGAACTTTGACTCTGATCGTAAGTCATGACCTGGAACTTTTAAAATCCGTCTGCACTCGACTTCTTGTTCTGGAAAAAGGGAAATTGGTATTCGATGGAGATCCGATAGACGGCTTTAGAGAATATATGCAGATCATTGCATCTTCTTCTTTGGAAGGAAATACTAAGATCCAAGATAAGGATTCTTTGGTGGAATCTTTGGATGTAGAGATCCAATACGCGGGTAAATCTAATCCTTCTATCCTGCCTGTGGGTGCAGAAGTTTTATTAAGAGTAGGTGCTTCATTTCGTTCTTCTTTAGAAGATCTAACTGTCGGTTTTCATATTGATGATCATAGAGGGATCAGAGTTTTCGGAACGAATACATTCCATATAGGCGGCCGCCAAAAAGATCTAAAACCGAAGGAACCGATTCGGATTGATTTTCGTTTTCCGATGAATCTTTCTCCGGGTAAATACTCACTTGGGATCGCATTACATTCTGGTGAAAGTCATGCGGAAGGTTCCTATCTTTGGAAGGATGGGGTTCTTCAATTCGAACTGGAAAGATTGGATGTCCCCAAATTTGAAGGCGCCGCTTGGATCCCGGTCAAAGTAGAGGCGAAAAAAGGGGATTTTTCCGGATAAATTCCTTCCCAGCCTCCTCTTTGAAAGGATTCTGGTTTTCGTATGAAAGTTTGCGTAATTGGAAGCGGCTATGTGGGCCTTGTGGCCGGAGCTTGCTTCGCTGAATATGGAAATCATGTGATCTGCGTGGATAAGGACTCTAAAAAAATAGAGGACTTGAAAAAAGGAATCATACCTATTTATGAACCTGGTCTTTCCGAATTGGTTTTGAATAACCATAAGGAGAATCGACTGGGTTTCAGCACTTCCATCCAAGAAGGTGTAGAAGGCTCTGAAATCATTTTTATCGCTGTTGGAACTCCAACATCCGAGGACGGATCTGCGGATCTAAGCGCCGTGTATGCAGTGGCAGAACAGATCGGAAAATCAATCAACGGTTACAAAGTGATCGTGGACAAATCCACTGTTCCAGTAGGGACCGCTGCCAAAGTAAAAGAAATTATTTCTAAAAACACCAAACATGAATTCGACGTTGTATCCAATCCCGAATTCTTGAAAGAAGGTGCTGCGATCGACGACTTCATGAAACCTGAAAGAGTTGTGATCGGCGCAGACAGCGAAAGAGCAGGAAATCTTGTTGCTCAACTTTACGCTCCATTCGTATTGAACGGAAACCCAATCATTAAAATGGGAACCGTTTCTGCGGAGCTAACTAAATACGCATGTAACGCATTTTTAGCCACTAAGATCTCTTTTGCAAATGAGATCGCTAACTTATGCGAAACCGTTGGTGCGGATTACGAAGATGTAAGAAAAGGTATGGGAACCGATTCCAGGATCGGCCGCCAATTTTTATATGCAGGTATCGGTTACGGCGGATCTTGTTTTCCTAAAGACGTTCGTGCATTGATCCGCACTTCCGAGGATTTTTCTTCTTCTCTTCGTATCATTAGAGAAGTGGAAAGAGTGAACGAAGACCAAAAGGTCCGTTTGTACACTAAGATTGAGAACTTCTTCGGAAAGGGTCAGATCAAAGGAAAAACTTTGGCGGTTTGGGGACTCGCATTCAAGCCGGGTACGGACGATATGAGAGAGGCACCTTCTATTCCTCTATTATTAAAATTGCATGAAGAAGGTGCTAAGATCAAGGCATTCGATCCTGTTTCTAAAGAAACTTCGGAATACTATTTTAAAGACAAGATAGAATATGCTAAAGACGCGTATGACGCGTTAGAAGGTGCGGATGCACTACTTCTTCTTACCGAATGGAGAGAATTCAGAGAACCTGATTTTTCCAGAATTAAAAAATTGATGAAGGGTCATGTGATCTTTGACGGTAGAAACCAATATCGTCCGGATCATATGAAAAAAGAAGGATTCAAATACTTCTCTATCGGTAAACAATCGGTTTAAATCTTTAAATCAAAGTCGATTCAATAAGTCCTGGATCTCTTTCTTTTCCTCCGGATCGGAACTGAGCTCCAGGGCTTTTTTTAGATCTTCTCTCGCTTCTGCTTTTTGTCCTAGAGAAGAATAAGCCCCGCCTCTATAATACAAAGCCGCTTTGGAATGTCCCGTTGGGAACTTGTCCAAATATAAAGAAAACGTTTTGATCGTTTTCTCCCAATTTTTTAATTCTGAAAAGCTAAGTCCCAAATTGAATAGAGCCTTATGTTTGTTCTCAGGCATCCTGGGATCTTCGGATGCGAATGATCTATAAAAGTAGTCCGCTGCTTTTTTATATTCTTTTGCTTCGAAGTAATATTCTCCTACTTTTAATAGAAGAAGATTATTCTCAGGATCTTTTTCCAGATCCGCAAGCAGGCTGACTTCTTTATCTCTTTTTGAATACGCGGATCTTAAGGTTTTGATCACCATTTTATGATCCGGCATTCCGGCGATCTTTTCCGTGAGGCTTCCGTTCTTATCTAAAAATAGAAGAGTAGGATAACCTGTTACATCGTACCTTTTCTTTAAGTTCGGAAATCTATCCCCATCTAGTGAAAGAAGTACGAATTTGGATAATTCTTGTTTTACCTCTTTTTTAGGATAAATTTCCTTTTTAAGGGTTTTGCAGTATCCGCACCAATCTGCGTATACATCTATAAAGATGGGCCTTCCTTCCTTCTTCGCCTTATTAAAAGCTGTCTCAACGGAAGTCTCCCAAACCTCAGAGTGGATTTCGGATGCGAGCACGAGGAAGATCAATAGGAGGATGGATCGGATTTTTGAAAAAGGGAGCATTGGTCTCATCTCTTCGACCTTTTTTTCTCCATTTCGTTTTTAAGGAAACGCAGAAATACGGAATTTTTTGTTTACCGTCAAGAATAGGTCCGGATATTCGAAGTATCTCCGGTGGTAACGATGGACTTCCTGCTTCAATTAGAGCAAATCCTTAAAAAAAGAAAAGAAGAACTTCCCGAAAAATCCTATACTGCGGACCTCTTTAGAGGCGGCGTGGATCGTATCCTTAAAAAAGTAGGGGAAGAAGCTGGAGAAGTGATTATCGCGGCAAAAAACGCGGACAAAAAAGAACTCACTCATGAATCCGCGGACTTACTCTTTCATTTACAAGTTCTTCTTGTGGAAAGAGGTCTTTCTCTTTCCGACATAGTAGAAGAACTTAAAAAAAGACATTCTTAAAAATCGGTTCAGACTTGGAGTTTTGTCCCACATTCAGGACAGAACTTCGCTCCGAAAATTTCTATTTTAAATCCACAGTTATGACAGAATTTTCCACCAAGCTGAGGTTTGGCTGAAGTTTCCGTTTTGGACAAAGTTGCAACCGCACCCTGGCTGATCCTTTTGTCCTGCTCTTCTAATTCTTTTACTAAACCGGAAGAGATGGATTTGAATTCTATCTCGGTCAATTTCCCCGTATCGAATTCAATTTTCAGATCTTTCAGGTTATCCAGAAGAACGTCCCTTCTATCAAATAACTCGGAACTTTTAGGATCCGTTTCATACGGGATATGTTTTGCAAACATACTCACGTAAACGAATGGAGTCGCGATAATAGCGACCAGAACTATATAAAAGAAAATTAATAGATAATCCATTATTTCTGTTTCTCCTTTATTTCGGAGATATATTTATCGAATGAGGAATGATTTTCAGATCCTGTAACGATCGCCGCTTTAGGAGCGGTCCTTCTTTTTAAATAAAGATAAATAAGAAGTATTCCGAGAGTTGCCGCGGCTGCGATACTAAAATCGATCCAAAAAGAATCAGGTTTTGCCAGAATGTCCGGACCAAAACCCATAATGACTCCTTGTGCCATTCCCTGGTTTCCGTTTTCTATAAATTTTGCGATGACAGGATCTGAAACCACATCTTGGCCGAATCCGTGGATCATTTTGTCTACGATCACATCTGCGGATTCTCCCGCTCTGATCCTATTCTCTATAAAAAGTTTGAGTTTTGCGGAAACAGTACAGTTATTAAAGGAACAACTTTTGATCGTGATAGAAGGGATGCAGATACATCGGATCCTTTCAGTCACATTATGGAATGTGCGGATCTGCTCAGGATCGGTCAGATTCGTAAAAGTAGAATCCGCGTAAGCCGCACTCGTCCAAATAAAGAACCCAAAAAGAGAAATTAGAATTCTATTATATACTTTAGAAGAGACCAAAACTTTCATTTTTTATCCTCTCCTATCGGTAATAGGATCAATAACCCGGATAGAAAGAACATCAAAGATCCCGCCCAAATGAATTTTACCATCGGGTTGATCCAGACTTCTAAATTCGCTACGATCTGATTCGGGAATTTCAGATATTTTGCGGCCTTGATCGCAGGATCTCTTGTAAAGAAGAAGTCCAGGAACATTCCAGGCAGATCCGGATTCTCATCCGAAAGATCCGCGTGTTCTATCGCTCCCAACTGTATATAAAGATCTTCTTTAGGGGTAGAAGAGATAGAAGGTTCACTGGTAGGAATATGTGTCTCGAAGTCACCGCTCAAATGTGAGATTTGAGGATAGTATCTTCTCTCGGTCACCATCGTATCAAAACTTTTGAGCTGCTTTTTGACTTCGAAGGTTGCCTCATGAGAAACGATTACGTTTCTATGATTGAGTCCAGCCTCCGGATCTCCGTTTACGATAGGTTTGATCTTAAGAGTGGTAGCACCAATCGTATAATCTCCCAAGATCGCAGTATCATCACTCGTATAGATAAGCTCATTTGTAGGAGAAAATCTTAAAAAATAGAAAAACTTAACAGAAGTGTTCTGTTTGAATGCGTTTCCTGCAAGACCGATAAACAATATCACCATGGAAAGGTGGACTAAGTATCCGCCGTATCTTCTTTTGTTTTTCAGAAGCATTCTGAATCCGGCTTGGAAATAATTCTCTCCTTGGATAGCAGCTCTTCTCGCTTTTATACCATTATGATATTCTTGCACGATCCCTGCTATGGTGAAGATCCCAAGTCCTACTGTAAGAACGCTGTAGACTTCTCCCAATACATCGCCTAAACTATAATCACTGATGGAGAAGTTGCGAGTGTAATATAGGATATAGATCCCAGCTCCGATAACTCCTGCGATCAAAGGTTTTAATAAAGTGGTAAAAAAGATTTGGTCTGCGCCTTTTCTCCAGGCGAGTAATGGTGCCGCTCCCATAAGTAGAATGAGTAGAATCCCCGCAGGAACCCCCCAAGAATTGAACCAAGGAGCCTTATATTCTACTCCGGACAATAAAGGAGAGAATACTCCTAATAGAATGGAAAGAGTCGCAATTACCAAAAGGAAATTATTCAGTAAAAAACTTCCTTCTTTGGAAGTGATCGCTTCTAAGTTTCTTTCCGGTTTCAGTTTGTCTTTTCTATATATTAAAATTCCAAGATAGAAGAAGAAACTAACTCCTATAAAAACTATAAACGGAGTTCCGATGCTGGATTTGGAAAAAGAATGCGGTCCTTCTAAAACTCCGCTTCGAGTGATCCAAGTCCCGAGCAAACAGAAATGGAATGCAAGAATGATCAGAAGCATATTCCAAAACTTTAACATTCCTCTTCTTTCTTGGATGATCATTGAATGTAAGAATGCTGTGGACAATAACCAAGGCATCAAACTTGCGTTTTCAACCGGGTCCCATGCCCAATAACCGCCCCAGCCTAATTCTTCGTAAGCCCATTTGGAGCCTAATAGTATTCCTGTCCCGAGGAAGAACCAAGAGAAGATACTCCATCTTCTTACAAATCTGAACCAATTCTCGGATAATTGCCCGGTGACCAATGCGGAAGCAGCGATGGTGAACGGAATTGCAAAACTTACATAACCCACATACAGGATCGGTGGGTGAATGATCATCGCCCAGTGTTGTAAGAGTGGATTTAATCCTCTGCCTGCGACTGCTGCCGGTTGGAATTCACGGAATGGCTGTGCATCCGGAAAGAAGATGGCTAAGAATGAGAAAAAACATGCGATCACTGCTAATGAAAGATGCATTACCGGAATTCTTTCATTCAAAAGATCTTTTGTTTGCCAAAGAACTATGAATGTGAATCCGGAGAGTAATAAATTCCAGAATAGAAGTGAACCGGAAGATCCGGACCAAACCGATGTCATCTTATAGAATAAAGGAAGATGTTCACTGGAATGCATCGCAACATAATAGTTGGATAGATCGGTTCTCATTAGTTGGACAACCAACACTATGAATGCCAGTAGAATAACCGCGAAATTGGCCATCAAAGTATAACGGCCTAATTCTAATGCTCTGGAGTCGTTCTTAAAAATTCCGTAACTGGTTTGGATAATGGAAAATAATAGAATGGAGAAGGAGGAGATGAGACAAACTGCGCCTAAATCGTTCATTGTTCTTCTTCTTTATAACCTGCTTCGTATTTGGATGCACATTTTGCTTCTACCTTATCGGCGACTAGGACTCCGTTTTTCCAAACTCCGTCCACTCTGGCTCTGGCACCTTCTTTAAATGCGTCGGGTAATAATGTAGCTCCTGTAAAAAAAACAGGCACTTCTTTTTCGTTCAGTTGGAGTACAAACTTTGCAGTTTTTCCTTCCCGGACAAGAGATCCCAATTTTACGAATCCTCTTACTCTTAATAGATCATCTGCCTCATATTTAGTGGTATTCGCAGCTAAATCAGAAGCATCCAATAAAGTATAAGAAGTTTCTTTAGAAGAAAAGAATGCGATCGTTCCTAAGGAAAGTGCGATGATACTCGCAAGCACGGTAAATTTCACGTTCATCTGTGTTTTAATTCCAGTCCTTAGACCAAGGATATCGGATACGGAGGGGAAGAAAAGTGGAAATACTCTCTCTAAACCCGTAAACGAATAGGCCTATTCTTTCTTTCCAGGCGATGCTTGTATTTTCCAGACTTTGGGAAGAAGGTATAAAATCGTCTATAGTCAGAATTTTGACCCTGGACCTATAGTCTGTCGGCCAAGGATGGATCTTGATCCCAGTATTTGCAAATACCAGCAGAGATCTTTCCATATGAAATGCGGAAGTGATCAGTATTGCGGACTTCCATTTATTTTTGCGAAAAAGTTCTGCCGTTTTTTCCGCATTCTCCTTAGTGTTCCTGCTTTCATTCTCCAGAAAAACGACTTTGTTAGGAATTCCTAAAGATTCAAAAAATTGAAGAGCAAAGTCGGATTCTTTTCTAGTTTGGAAGAATAAATTCCCGGAACCTCCTGTGAAAACAATACGAGGCGCTTTTCTTTTCTGGAATAATCGCACAGCGTCAGTCATTCTTTCCGCAGCGGAAGTCAATTGCACTTGTTGTTCGTATAATGCAAGATTGTCTACTGCTCCGCCTAAAACTAAAATTGCATCCGAGTTTTCCAGAGTTTCCAAACGAACAGGAGGATGTTTTTCTTCCAAACCTCGGACCAACCATTGAGAAAAACTATCAGTGGAAGCTACCCAGATAATGAGTGTAGGAACTAAAACCCAAACCTTATGTTTGGATTTAGGAAGTCTGAAGGCAAAAAATACCAACAAGAGCAGGGATGCAGGTAAGGGGAATAAGAAGGCCCCCGCGAGTTTGGAGGCCGCGAAAAAGATCGTATCCATTTTTACTCTAGGAGTTTTCCACCTACGGCCCAATTCTCTCTAGAAACTTCGTCGATCACGATATAGGTGGATTCGGGAGGTCTTGCGGCGACTTTTGCAAGAGTTTCGGAGAATTCTTTAGATATCTGTTGTTTTTGCTCTTTTGTAAGAGGTCCTGCGACTTTTAAATTGATGTAAGGCATAAATTCCTGATTCGAATTGATCTTAAGGTGGCTCAATGGTTTATTTCGAACGGGTATTACGCAACGGATTTTTTTCTAAAAATGGCAGGTTCGTTCAAGCCGAAACCTGGGGTTCGGGGTTATACTGAACTTGAAATTGTGAGGAGTTTAATCCATGAAATTCGCTAAGGAAATGGCCTTCTATTCAGCGTACCACCAAGAAAAAAGAAACGTGTGGATCCACGTATTAGGAGTTCCTACCATCACCTTCACCCTATTTTTGGTGCTTAATAGATTAGAGTTAGTTAATGTTTTCGGCTATACGGTAACTGCTGCTACCGTATTCGGGATCGTAGTACTTGCATACTACTTCACTCTGGATTTTATTTTTGCCGCTGCGACCACTGTGGTGTTCGGTTCTTTAATGTTTTTGGCTCAATACATCACTCTGTCTTTGACCGCAACAACTGCATGGAGTATCTTTGCTGTTGCTCAGTTAGTAGGTTGGGGAGCTCAATTCTACGGACATTTTATCTTTGAAAAAAGTCGCCCTGCATTATTCGACAATTTATTCCAAGCGGTAGTATCTGCTCCTATTTTCGTAATTGCAGATGTGTTCTTCGAATTGGGATACAGAAAAGATGTGCAAGAAGCGGTTCGTAAAGAATTAGCTGCACAGGGCAAACTCAAAAACTTCAGCACTGCTCATTAACATTCTCTCTTGCTTTTAGGCAAACGCCCGCTATCAAGCGGGCGATTTTCTTTACAATATTAAATTCCTATTAAACGCAGAAATGGACTGCAACGTTTGTGTTTGCGCCTAAAAATTTAGAAGGCTGCACACCGAACATTCGTTTAAAAGTCCTGCTCAGATGTGCCTGGTCAGCAAAACCTGCCGCGTGAGAAGCCTCAGTCAGATTTCCGCCTTCTTTCAAAAGTTTCGCCGCCTCATGAAGTCTCAACCAAAGCTGATATTGTCTTACCGGCAAACCCATCTGTAATTTAAAAACATGCATGAACCTTGTTTCTGAAAATCCTGCTTCCTTTGCAAGTTCAGGTACGGAGATGGAACCTGGAAGAGCGGATTTCATTCTAAGAGTTGCAGACAAAACTCTAGGATCCAAAGAAACCCTGGAAGGTTTTTCGGTCCCTACACAAGCAAGAATATCTTCGAAAAGTTCCTTAGCAGTTTGGCAGTTTATATTTTCATGAAATAGATTTTTACATCTGGAAAGAACGGGTTCTAAGTTCTCAAATGGGATCTCCGAGATCCCTTTTCTTCCGAATCTGGCAGCAACGGAGGCATAGTCGATACCATAAGGATCGATTTGTAAAACGATCATATCCGAATTTTCTGCGGAAAGAGTATGGTAAGTATTCGGGGCCAAGACCACCGCTTGGAACTCCAATACGTTGCCCGATTCTTCGATCACTTTGAACTTGGAAGTTAAAGAGATCAAAATGGAAACCGCATAGTGAGAGTGAGGATCTGTAGTCAGTCCTTTTTGGGCCAAGAATACTCTGGCTCCGAAATAGAATAATGTTCCTACTTGAGACTCTTCCATTTACCGAATACCGGATTATAATTTTTGAATGATTCTTTCCAGGGTTTTTTCAGGACGTTCGAACGGAAAAAAATGGGAAATATCATCCCATAACTCTAAGCTTGAGTTGGAATTTCCTTTGATAATCCTTTTAGCCGCAGAAGGAGAACATACTTCATATTTCCTTGGGATCGTGATATGAGTTTCCGTTTTGATCCTTCGATATTGTAATAGGCTTAAAAAACTGACCGAGTTAAAAATTTTGGCCTCTAATTCAGGAGGACAGCATAAGGCCCATTTATCTCCTTCTTTTTTAAAACAAGAATTAAGATAATCTTCAAAAACCTCATCGGACCAATTCACAAAAGTAGGAGTCTTTCTGAATGCTTTTTTGACAAGAGTTAGGTCTTTAAATTCTCTTCTTCTTTTGACAGCACCTTTCGCTAAAGGAGTATCGAAAGCTAAGGCAAGAAGAAGATACGCAAAATTTAAGATCACAGGGTCCATTGCAAAAATTTTTCGGAAGTGATCCGGTCTTTGATAAGTGGAAAGAAGAAGGCTTGCTCCTCCTAAAGAATGTCCGACTCCCACAACATTCTTTAAACCTTCCTTTTCGATGAGAGCTAAAACTTGATCTCTAAAGAAAAACCAATCCTTCCATTCCATATTCGGTTCCGATTTACCATGACCGCAAAAATCCAATGCGATCACTCTATGAGTTTCAGAAAGTTTTTTGATGAAGTAAGAATAACAACCTGCGGAAAATCCATTAGCATGAGCGATCAAGATCGGATCCGAGGATTTGTTACCTGCATCTATATAAGAAAGTTTGATCCCTCGGAAATTAAATGTTTTTCTATCCATTCAAGATTTGCCCTTGCTATTTCTTTCCCTTTGCTTTCGATGGACAGGAATTCGGAGTTTCGACCGATTCCCAAATAAGGGATAATACACTCTTCCTAAGGGGAGATTACAAGAAAACAATAATCGAATTCTTGAGAGAGATAGATGAAATTAACGGTTATAATCATTTTCGTAGTCGCATTATTTTTCAATGCCTTAGCAAACATTTTGATCAAGGCAAGTTCTTTAGGAGATAAAACAAATACGGCTTCCGGAATCGAAGGATTGATCAAAGCATTTTTACATCCAGTGTTCTTTGCAGGACTTGCTTCTTTCGGGATCGCGTTATTAGGTTATAGATGGGTATTAGGTAACGGATTAAAATTGTCCTTGGCTTATCCACTTTTTACATCTGCAGGATTTATCATAGTGCTCGTTGCTTCCGCGATATTTTTTAAAGAAGAGCTGAACTGGACCCAATGGACTGGAATAGGTTTGATACTCGCAGGAGTATGGCTGACCTCTGCGGAAATGTTCGCCTAAGTCATTAAGTTCATAAATAATAAACCGAATAGAGTAGTGATCTCGAATCCAAATTGTGGCCGAGATCGTTACTCCTGGAGTCTAATCGTAGGAGGATAGTCGCTTCGCTCCTGAAGCCCGGGTAGCCGGACTATAAGCTAAAAATTCAAACCGGTCCAAGCTTAAAGTTTTTCAACTTTATAGGATGGTATGAGTTTTATGCAGACCGCAGCCTTATTCCTTTCTTTACTATCTTTAATCTACTGTTCCAGTTTCGCAACTTCCACAAATATCCAAACAGATCGCGACAATCCTATCGGATATTATGAAGGAGATCCGCTTCCGCCAAAAACCGCATTCTTAACGTTTGATGACGGTCCTTCCGACTGGACCTCGGACGTATTGGATGTGCTCAAAAAAGAGAATGTAAAAGCTACATTCTTCGTATGCGGGGCTTGGCTGCCAAAGGCCAGCACAAGAGGGAACAGTTTCCGAAAATACAAAACGGTTTTGATCAGAATGAAAGAAGAAGGTCATACGATCGGAAATCATACTCTTGGCCACCAAAACTTCGCTTATATGTCCCCGAAAAGAATAGAAAGACAATTGGATGAAAACCAAAAATTATACCAAAATGAACTAGGAGAATATTCCGGAAAATTAATATGGATCCGGCCTCCTTTCGGTTCCCCTTATATTAGGACTAAGAACGAAACAGTTCGAAAAAGAGTAAGTTCAGCATTACAAGGAAAAGGACTCGTATTCATGTGGACCAAAGAATTCGATTCTACGGATTCTAAAGAATGGGTGAAAGGGGAATGGTATGAAAAAGGACCGAGGATCGATCCGGATAACGAAAAATTCAGAAAGAAAATGGATCGGATCTATAATTCATTAGCGTATAAAACGGAAGGACAAGGAGTAGTGATCTTATTTCACGATACACATCCTACTACAAAAGAAGTTCTACCGTACATCATAGAAAAATTGAAAGCGGAAGGATATACTTTCGCTACTGCAGAAGATTATACCAAATGGCGTTGGGGAAAAACCAGCGAAGAGTTAAGCGAGGAAGTCTCGGATTGAACGCCGTTTTTTAAAAAACAAAAAACACTTTTCTTCCCACATTCTGGATCTAAACAGGTCCGAAGTTTATTATTCAGGAAATCATAAAAATGAACAAAGGTCCACTTTCAGGAGTTAAGGTAGTAGATTTAAGCTTATTGCTGCCAGGTCCTTTATGCTCCATGTATTTGGGAGATATGGGAGCCGAGATCATCAAAGTAGAAAATCCAAGAGCAATGGATGCAACCAGAGTGATGTTCAAAAAAGAGAATGGCGCTCCTTCTTTATATCTGATGTTGAACAGAAATAAAAAAGCGATCACACTCAATCTTAAAAGAGAAAAATCCAAAGAGATCTTATTCAAACTATTAGAAGATGCTGATATATTATTGGAAGGATTCCGTCCTGATGGACTTTCCAAGATGGGACTCGGCTACGATGATCTAAAAGAAAAATTCCCAAAACTGATCTATTGCGGGATCTACGGCTACGGAGATTCAGGCGCGTACAGAGATTTTGCAGGACATGATCTAAATTATCTTTCTCTTTCCGGAGTATTGGACCAAACGGGAAAAAATCCGCAGGCTCCCGGATTCCAATTGGCGGATATAGGAGGAGGAACATTAACCGCACTTTCTTCTATTTTGGCTGCATTATACTATAGGGAAAAAACGGGCCGAGGACAAAAGATCGCGATCTCCATGATGGAGGCTTCTCTACAATTCATCTCCTTGTATGGTGGGATTTATTCTGCTACGGGAAAAAATCCGGAAGGCGGGAACGAATTATTATCAGGGAAACTTCCTAATTATTCCACTTACAAAACCAAGGAAGGACGTTGGGTTGCATTAGGTGCTCTTGAAGAAATGTTTTTCAAAACATTCTTAAGACAATCCGGGCTTGATACATATCTAGAAACTGTTCCGATCGCAGAGACAAATTTTGCGGAATGGAAAAAGATCCTCACGGAATACTTCTCCTCTAAAACTCTTGCAGACTTGGAGCCTATATTCCAAAATCCTGATTCATGTCTTACGCCCGTTAAAACTCTGGACGAAGTTTCCAAAGACCCGGTCATGAGAGAAAAGGGGATGATCCTGGATCGAACTCACAAACAATATGGGGATTATATACAATTCGGTTCTCCTTTTCCTTTCTCGGAAAGTAAGGTGACCTATAGGACGGATCCCCCAGATCACGGAGAGCATAACCAGGAAATCCTAAAAGCATTGGGTTATTCTGAGGCTGAGATAGAAGAATTAAAAAAAGATAAAGTAATTTAATTGAAAGATTATTCGGAACTTAGAATTCTTTTCGAACTATCTTATGTATAGGGGTTATTTTTTTTTCGTGAAAATCCAACGAATCATTTTTTCATTTATCGCAATTGGTATCTTAACCTCTTGCGCAGTTACTTCCAATCGCTCCGTTCTGGTGAATAAAGGAACTCTTGTAGGTATCCAAGATATTAATTCTTCCGATAAAGGCCCAATCGTCCTTAAGAAGATCGTCGCTGCGGATTGGGCGACGGAGCGCGCGGGTCTGATCAATTTAAAGGATCCGAAGGCGGTTGCTGCTGGTTTACAATCCGGCAAGGAACCAATCCAAATTTATTTTTACGTTATGGATCATCCTAAGTTCGGTAGATATGTGGTGGATACCGGGCTTGCCGACGTATTTCGTAAGGATAAAAAAGAATGGCCTGTTTCCGGTATAGTCGCTTCTCAAATGAATCTAGGTGAGTTGAAGATCCATACTACGATTAAAGAATGGCTGCAAAAAGAACCGAAAAAAGTGGAAGGTATCTTTCTTACTCATTTGCATTTAGATCATATTTTCGGAACTCAAGATTTTCCTGCGGGGACTTCGGTATATACTGGACAGAACGAACCGGGAGATACTCGTTTTCTACATCTTTTTGTACAAGGAAGTACGGACAAGATACTTGGATCTGACACTCTTCTTTCCGAATTAAACTTTTTAGGAAAAGAAGGTGCTCCAATTAAATTTTTAGATTTTTTCGGCGACCAATCTCTTTATGTAGTCTCCGTTCCGGGACATACGGAGGGAAGTATCGCATTTTTGATAAAATCTACGAACGGGGTCCAACTGATTACAGGGGATACTTGTCATACTAGCTGGGGTTGGCTGAATAACGTGACTCCGGGAGGTTTTACTAAGGATTTGGAAAGGAATAAAGTGAGTCTGGATTTATTGCAGGCAGTTGCGGCTAAGTTCCCGAAAATTCAGATCCATCCAGGGCACCAAAGTATTTCCCCTTCTGCTAAATAGATTTTTATAATACTCGAGGCGAGCGGGAAACACATTGCGGTAAAACGAATCTCGCTTCTAAGTAAGCCAACGCTACTAGATAAATCCCTTCAAGCAATAGAAGTGCGGTCCCGATATAGGTCGCACTTTCTTGTAATCTCCATGCTTGTGTAAAACATTGCAAACCCCAAAGTGAATTTGCTATGATCAATATGAAAACAAATACACGATGAAGATTTCCCTTTCTGAATAGTAATAGAAGAATTCCGGAATAAGAACCGTATATCAAATTCGCAGAACCTTCAATGAGAGTGAAACTTTCCTGCCAGCCGGTCAAGTTTGAAACAAGGGAGGAAAAAAGTAGGATGAATACTCCTACGATTAATGCACCACTAGAGTCGAGTGTAAGAAGAAATCGAGCCTGTTTCATTTATAAAATAGTAATAGAACGAACATTAAAACTTGGATCGTAATTAGAGAAGATATAGATTCAAAGATCCATAATTTCAAATGTTTGCCCTTCCAGATCACATCGATAGAGCTGGATGTAAATATAAATCCGAACCATAGAATAAAAGCGATAGATTGTCCATGAGCTTTATTTTGCAGGCTCATATATTGTAGGATCAATGAGATGGAAAATGCAGTAGCTACAAAAACACAGAAGTTCAAAAATATTCGGATCCCAAGATTCTTCTTCTCTTCTTGAGTAGGTAGATTCAGAAATTTTGAAAGACCGAAATAAAGGGGGCCACTAAAAATAAAGGCGCAGATAAATCCGGCTACTCCAGCAACAATAGGTGCTACGATACTTTCTATCATGAAATCTCTCCCAACGAAACCGACTGAGGCAAATATTCATTCATCTTTGCATTTTAAAGTAAACAAATTTCCGAATATTGATTCGGATGTTGGAACTCCTACATAGAAGCAGCGAGAAATTTTTCTCGCAAAAGGGAGTGAAATGTGATATGGCGGACCTTCGTGGTACCGCCGCACTGGCCCCCTTCGCAGCGACTATAGGAGCGAGAAGACGACCGCGCAGCGAGTCGGTGACCTCGAAAATCGAGGTCAAACGAGACTGAAGATGAAACCAAAGCGATCAGACGAGATCGAAATATTTGTTGTGTACCGCCGCACCGGCCCCCACCCAGAGTAGGTGAAAAACCTGGGACATAGGTAACAGTTTAAACCAGAGACATGGGTTACACTTTTAATATCCTAGATACCTTTTTCTTACGTTCATTGAATATTCCTATTTTAACGAAGCTA
>NZ_RQHS01000025.1 GCF_004770895.1 Leptospira dzoumogneensis
TGCATAACGTCTGGAACGATCCCATCCGACATAGCAAAATACCAAGTGGGTTCTTTAAGATGGATAATCCCTATATCCGTGAGTCCGTCCCCGTTATAATCTCCTTGGATCCATCTGAATACATAAACCTTGGTCATAAGATCAGGGCGATCCAGTTTGGCAGAGATTAAGTTACCGCTTGGAGAAATTACTTTGTCAGCGGAGATATCGTAAATTTTAGTATCTCCATTTTGAGTCAGGACCGGATTTCCTTCATAATCGAAAAGTCCGTTGAATGCCACAGACCCTGCAGTATATTGCGTTTTTGTAACGGAATAATTGGTCCCGGAAATCCTATATTTTGAAAAGATAATATTTGCTCCGCTTGCCTTTCCGATCAGAAAAGAATTGCCCGTGGTTTCCGGAACTATACCGTAAGGAACTCCTGCAGCATTGATAGAATCGAATTCCGCAGAAGTAAAAGGAAGGTTCGGAGGACTTATAAGTTTTTTGAACTGGATCTTATTTTGGGCGATATCCAAAGTCCCTAAATACCAATTATGTGTAGATCCACTTCTATCCACGAGTAGTATCTGTGCTTTGCCTACTCCTGTGAAGTCCCCGGAGAATAAACTATATTGGTTTTTGTTCAATCTATCCGCACCCGAATTCCCGGATTGATCGAATCTTCCCAAAAGATAAGAAGCGAGAACATCTCCAGCAGGAGCAAGAGCCTTGACTCCATTCGGACTTGTTAAGATGAATCTGCCTGTCCCAACAGTTGCTTGGTCGTCCAGAATAAGTACTGATTTAAAAGAAGCGCTTTCGAAATTATCCACTACATAAGCACTTTCTGAAATATTAAAATTCCCCACCTGAGTATCCGTGAAACCCGCAAGGTTCGCGGTTTCGAACGCGGTACCACTGGAATTACGGACTACGAAAAATTGATTCGTACTTCCGTTTTTCTTAAAATACAAAACTTCATCTTTAGTAGATCTAGTATATCGGTCCGGCCTTCCTCCCAAAGGAGTGGCGACTCCGGTTGCTTCGGGTAAGAAGGAAGTAAGAACTCCTGAAGTATAACCTGTTCCTTTCTTTAAGTTGAATACTCCTGCATTCCTATCAAAAAGTAAAAGTTCGGGAGAAGCAGAACAATCATCCGCAGTAAAACATCCAGCATAAGCGATCTCACCTTTTCCCGGAGTTTGATTCCCGTCGTAAACATAATCCAGCAGAAGAGACTTAGTGCCTCCTAAAATAGGAATAGATGCAAATCCCTTCTCTAATTTTGCTTCGTCTTTAGGAAGAGGGGTTTTCATGACCCGATTCTGATCCGGACCGTAACTCATTTCGCTATAGATCTTATAACGGAATCCGGTATTGGTAGCTTCTCCAATCCAGAACTTTCCATCACTTGCGGAAAAGAACCCTATATCCGTTCTTCCATCCCCGTTAAAATCTCCTTGGAGCCAACGAGTGATCTGCTTGAATTGAGGAGTTGTGGACCAGATCCGAAAATTGATGGTGCCATTCCCAGTTTCTCCTAAGGTCCATTCTCCAGTATTACGATTAAATAATAGAAAGTCGGAGAATCCGTCTCCGGTAAAATCTCCCGAGAAACGATCGTTACTAAAGAGAGCATCTTCTGCGACGCTAAATTGTCTGTATAGTTTCCATTGTAGTTTGAAGTAGATAGGATCCGATTTATCGTCGTTACGATGATTCTCTCCTACGATCCATTTGCCGCTACGAGAATCATAGAGAGAAATATCGGTCCTTCCATCCCCGTTATAATCTCCTATGAGAAGTTGGACCTTGCCTCTTCCGGTCCCATCTTTGGATTTATCCGCGGTATAAGGACTGTCTAGGTTACCGTTAGGAGAATAATCTCCCCTAAATACGTTTTGGAATTTATTCGCAAAACGCAAGAACTCGAAACTTCCCCCCTTATTCAACATCAGGGTCCACTGACCTGTTGGTTCGTCGAATAGAACAGAATCAGATAGACCGTTCCCGTCGTAATCTCCAGGAAACCATTCCATCCGGAAGATATCAGGGATCCCGGACATCAATCTTCCATAATTACGAAATTGGAATATTTTTCCGTCATGCTCTGCTACTATGAAGTCTCTTGTTTCCGGTAAGTAGAATGCTATATCAGATCTTCCATCTCCGTTATAATCTCCACTCACATTCCCTTTGAAGAATCGGATCTTATCCGGACCGATATAATTCATATAACGGTTTGCATAAACTTTGAAATTATAACCGCCCCCTCTTCTTCCTTCCGCGGCTTTCCAATTCCCATTCTTAGGGTTGAAGAATAGTATATCAGAGATCCCGTCCCCGTTAAAATCTCCTTCGAAATATTCAGTATCGTCCGGCAGATCCTCCGGTTCGCTTGAAGCTTGGTTCACCACATTCTGCCAAACAAGAGAGCGAGAAGCGACTTGATAATTGAATTCCGGTTTGGTAGTGTGCCTGCTGGACTCAACAGTCTTAAGAAGAGGTCTACCAGAATCGGGAGAAGTATCATAAACTAGATCGTAATCCCAGAGTTTTCCTCCTCCATCCCAACCCACTTCTATACTGTCTAAAAGTCGATCCATCTTCATAAGAAAGCCTGGAGCGGTGGAAACATAAGAATCGCTTCTTGCCTTAGTGATAAATTTCACATATTGGCGGGCGGATGCTCCCGATCTGGAGTTTCCGGTATATCGTATTTCCTTTAAGTATAAAGATCTGTTTGCGGAATAGAAGGAGGTATCATACGTTACCTGCATATAGTTCCCGTTAAGATCTTCGGTTTTGGTTAGATACCAGCTATAGGTCTGGCTGATCTTATCCGGATTATAAATACGACTAGAAGAATTATCCCCGTACGTTGTTTTGGTTCCGGAAGAATCACGGACTTCCCAGATCCCTCCCGTTTCTATATTCGATAATACTAATATTGGAGCGCTTTGATCGGTGATCTCAGGTCTATAGGTCCCGTTCTCACTGCTGGT
>NZ_RQHS01000026.1 GCF_004770895.1 Leptospira dzoumogneensis
CTCTTCACCTTTACATAACCTCAGCTAATAAAAAATTTTAATTTCTCATTCGCAGTTATATTCGTTGTAAAAGAACTGATTATTTGCCTCAGCGAGTTTTTCTTTTTGAGGGAAGAGGACTTCCGTCTTTTTAACTCGTTTGGCCTTGCCGGCGATTTCCCATACGGAAAAGGCCGTAAAAACCAATGTAGAGAATTGAGCTGGCCAGTCAAGGAAAAACGTGAGTTATCTCTTTGATTTTTTGGAGAAAAGAAAGAGAAATTCCCGGAAAAAATACTCCGTTTTTGCTCTCTAAACGCCGAACGGGAAAACATATTAGAAATCTATAAAATATTTCCAAGATATTTCCCGCGATAGCGATGCGAAGTGCGTTAGTCCGGGACGCGAAGCGTCACGGATGAGCGCGAATGCGCGAACACGCAGCAGCGCGACTCCCGCGAAGCGGGAGGATCGCCCAAAACTTTCATATTATTTCCGGTATAGTTACTCTTCTTCTATCGAATAATTTTCGCCGATCGAAAAGGCACAGATCCGCGACAAATGAGTGTATGATAAGCCTGTTTCTTCTGCCCATTCATTCAGTTGTTTTTGGATGAGGATTAGATCTTTTTTGGATTTTCCGGATTTCGAGAGCGAAAGACCTGCATCACGTAAACATAATATTACATCCGAAGAAAGAATGAAGGAATCTCTTCCGATAAATCGTAAAAAATATTGTCCCGTCATTTCGCCCAATCTTGATCCTCGTTTGGAAAGAAAATCCAATAAACCGATTTGATCTTGGATCGGCCAATCCGCCAAAAATTTTCCGAAACTTCCGTGTTCTATCGCAACGTCTATGACGAACTGCGCATTCTTTCTTACGGAAGAGATCTTTTGTGCGTTACGAATGATCCGTTCGTCGGAACTCAATGCGTCCCAAAATCGATTCGGCTGCTTGAGCAATTTTGCAGGATCGAACCCTAAAAACGCGTCTTCAAATCCCGACCATTTGTTTTCTACGACCTTCCATACGAATCCAGCCGAGAAAACTCTCTTTGTCATCTCACTGAGGATCCGATCATCAGGGATACGACCGAGTTTGTTTTTAGGGGTTACTTTAGGGAGAAGAGTTTGTAATATTTTCTCTCCACCTTTTCTTTTAGCGGCCCGTTTTCGGATCTTTTCAAAAGAGATCATATATTCCTCGGTTAAAATTTAGAAGAGATCGGTACTAAAGTAGAAATACAGATGCCTTTTTTTATTCAATTCTTTATGAGGGCGGGGCCCTTTTAAAAAAATTCCCCCTCCACTGTCACACTTCCCCACCTCGAGCGTCTTTCCTTTAAAAGAGGAAACAAATGAACACAAGATTCAATTACGCTAAAGTGTATCCCCAAGTTTTGGAAAAAATGATGGAGATGGAAAACTTTGCTAAAAGTTCAGGGATCGAAATCAAACTTTACGAGCTGATCAAGATCAGGGCTTCCCAGATCAACGGCTGCGCTTTCTGTATTAACATGCACACTGTGGATGCCAGAAAATTAGGAGAAGAAGAAAGAAGGATCTACCTTTTGAACGCTTGGAGAGAGGCTCCTTATTATACTGAAAAAGAAAGAGCCGCTCTGGAATTAACAGAATATGTGACTAAAATTTCCGAACATGGTGTTTCGGACGATCTGTATGCAAGAGTACGAGCTCAGTTTGAGGAAAAGGAATTTATCGCTTTGATCGTTGTGATCAACACGATCAATTCCTGGAATCGGATCGCGATCTCCACAGGGATGACTGCTCCGAACTAAATCGCGGCTCTATTTAAAAATTCATACGTGCCTTTGGATCGGTTCTCGATCGAAGGACGTATGAAATATCGACCGAAACTCGGCAGGCAACCTTCCTATTCTAACTTAGTTGCTTCTAATGTTTTTGTCAAAGATTGGGAAGTACCCTTTAATCTTTCTAAACTAGTTCTGAGTTTTTCCGTGATCTCGGACATTTCCATGGATCTCCTGCTCAGATATTCTATCCCATTCAGGATCTGTTTAGCTCCATTCGATTGTTCTAATGTGGAATTTTTCATCTCTTTAGAAAGATCACGGATATGTTTGTTCTTATCTTCCACTTCAGTGGAAAGACTTTTTTGTCTGTCTACAGAATCTCCCACCTGAGCAAGAGCTTCTCCGATAGAACCTATCCCTGAAGTCAATTCACGGAATGCCTGGACTAATTCTCCGAATTTTTCGGAGCTTGTATCGGAAGCCTCTCCCAAGGCACCGATCTGTTTTACGATCTCTTTTGCATTTCTGGAAGAAGAGTCCGCAAGTTTACTCACTTCCTCCGCGACCACAGAGAATCCTTTTCCTGCTTCTCCGGCTCTTGCCGCTTCGATAGCTGCATTCAAAGAAAGTAAATTTGTTTTTCCTGCAAGATCCTGGATCACTCCTAAGATCTTACTTACCTCTTGGACCGTGCCCTTAAATTGAGAGAATACATCCAATGCAACTCGGACTGTGCCCTCCCCTTCTATCGCTGTGGCTGCTGAACCTTCTCCCAAACTTCGAGCGAATGAAACTGCTTCGAAGACTCGGACCATTTGGTCTTTCCATTTGTCAATAGAAGTAGAAGTGTCGTCTCCGAATTCGTCCTGTTGTTCCGCCATCTTTGCGATGGATTCTATGCTTGCCCCCATCTGTTCCAGGGTGGCAGATGTTTCTTCTACCATGCTTGCCAGATCGCGGCTGCTATCTTCGTTTGCTCTGGCTACATCTTCCACATCTATTAAGGATTTGCGAAGTTCTTCTGCGACTGTTTCCGAACTATGCAAAATTTCTTTCGCTGAAGTATAATTTCGAATGGCTCTCTCTTCTGCGTTTTGCGCTTCTTCTACCAATCTTCTTACGAACTTGGTTGCATAAGAAATAGTGACACCGAATGCGAATAAGAACACTCCCATTAAGATCACCAGAGGAGATCTTAAGCGGATCATTCCGTCATAACCCATGGTGAGAAGTTGAGGGTTCAGAATGGTAAGAGCGATTGCCATCGCAGTGAATTGAACCGCAAGAACCGTAGAAGTGATAAAAGTAAATCTAGGATTGAACCTAAAAATGGTCCCTGCTAAAATTAAAAAATAGATCCCATAGTTCGCAGGGCTCAAGATCCCATTCGGTTTCCATTGGTCCTCCGTTCCGAAGTATCCCGCCTGCACGATCGCATAACCTATAAATTCCATGAACACTGTGGCGTATTTCAACCAAGGTCTGTAACCGAAAAACTTCATTACAAAAATGGAAAAGAAAATGATGAAGGAATATGCTACGATCCCGCCAATATAATAACCTAAAACCGCTTGGATCCCGCTTCTCCAAACCAATCCGAACGCGGTCCCGAAAATAAAAACTATGGTCAAAAAAATCCGCAGATAGTTTGCGGCGACTTCACCTTGGCGTTCTAATTCCAAATTTCTATTCATTATTCCTCGGTTAGGCGGTTTTAGTTTTAGGCCCAAAATCGCTTCAAATCGACCGAGTGTCAAGCAGGGATATTACGCAGATCTAAATTAGAAGAATTAAAAGTCGATCGGGATCATCAAAGCAAGTTCCAGCGTGCTCATGTGGATCGTATATCCTGAATCTTTGAACAATGGTCCATGCCAACTCAACCTGGCTTTTACAAAGCCGAATTTAGGAGTTTCTACATAGATCATATAAGCGAAAACTTGTTTGTCCTTTGCATTTATGCTGGTCCTAGACAATGCGCTCAAGGCCAATAATTCGAGAGGACTATACTTATCCTGCAAATTCGCATAAACTAAAAGTGATATTATATCCGTAGAAAAATGGGTACCTTGGCTTGCGAGATAAGCTCCCATTAATTCTAAATTATTCCCTTGGCTTAAATTTACTAAAAGATAATTGAATATCGGATCCCCTCTTCTCAGATCCACCAATCCGGAACTCAATTGTATAAAACTTAATGTGTTCAGAAAAGTATCCCTATCACCCATTGCTCCATACAATTTTCCGATCGTTTGCCCGGGATCCCTAAAGTCCACATTCCCTCTCATTCTCATGTCAGCTAATCCGAAACCGAAACCCATACGAAATCCGTCCACTTCCGGATTTCCCCAGTAGAATGTGGGTATTATATAATTATAATCTACTTTAACATTGGTTCCCAGATCCGCAGTAACCGTATTTTTATCGTTCTTGCCGGAACTGCTACCACTGCTGCTTGAAGAAGAGGAACTCGAACCGGAGGAAGAACCGGTATCCGGAGCAGGCACGGAATAAACTTGTTTATCGAATTCTTTTCTGGCGGAATGAAATAGAAATTGAAATCCGAACGCTTCGTTTATCTTATAATCCTTACTTCTAATATCAAAAAAGAAATTCGGCTTTTGAGATTCCGTAGTCATTGCGGCAGATGCTCCTCTACCGCTAATATCCAGATCGGAAATAAAATCGTAACTTCCTCCAGGTTGTATGGAGAAAAATTTTGCCTTAGGACTTTTAGGAATACCTAAGTCTCTGTCGAATTTGTTTGCCTTTTGTCCGGAATCATAATGATCTTTGATCTCTTTTAAAACATCTTCATCCAGATCTGCCTTTGCAGGAGAAGCGAAATTAGAGATCGGAAACAGAACGAGTAATAAAAGTAAGAAATATAATTTTGTCTGGATGTTTCGCTTCATGTAATATAAAGAAGAATATTGCTTTTCTCAATTCGATCTGAGTCAACTAACAAAACGAATTGAATAAGTAATGCTATCATTTAAGATGGAACCAATGGACTGGAGACTTAGATCCTTACTTTTACTAAACATATCCCTCTTATACTTAAATTGTCTAAAAACATTTCCTGTATTGGAAGAACCGGTTCCTGGAGAGGAAGGTTTAGTCGCCTTCGGACTAATTGTCGCCAAGATTGATATCTCAAATGGGATAATTTCGGGCTTAGAAGAATCCGTTCCGAAAGATACACATATCTCCTCTGCTTTAGGTAACACTCTGCGGATCAATTTAGAAGATCCGGGTAAAGAAATGAAAGGAAATGGAAATTACAGATTTTCATGGGTCCAAAAATTACAGTTGGGAAAATCAGAAGAAGGAGTCCCTAAATATTTTGTAGTTACCCGCCTTCCACAAAATCAATCTTTAGTTATAGATAGCGCTTCTTATACTTATACAACCACTCACACTTACACGACTGTAAATAAATACGGACATTTACAAACGCATACGTATACCGCGGTTCACTCCAATTCAGTTCCGATAGAGTATGATCCATTAGAAAAATCTAAATTTTCTTTTTCCAATCCGGGAGGATTGGAGATCCGCTTTATAGGAAATTTTGTCGCGCATCCAAAGGGACCAATTATATCCTTTGGTGGTCCTTATACAGGCACTTACGCTCTGATAAATCTGGATTCTTATCTACAGGATCATCCGGATCTCGTTTCCGATCTCAAAAATAGATTTTATGGAAAAGAAGAAATAAACGCAAAGGGAGCGGAGATCCATTTTCTAAAAAGATTTATCAAAGAAAATCGATCCCGATATTGGCAGGACATCGCAATCAAAAGGCTTCTTAGATTAGATCCTAAAACCAAAGAAGCTGCAATCAAAGCAAAGATCCCGATCCCTTCGCAAGACATAAACCAAGAGAACCCGATCCGAGAAAATTAAGATCTAAAATTTCTTTTCTCTACCCAATAGTTCAGCCAACAAAACGCCTGTAAGCACCAAACTACAACCGATCAAACCTGTTGCATCCAACCTTTCTTCTAAAGTGAAATAGGCGAGAATCGCGGAGAAGACCGGCTCCAAAGAAAAGATCAGCCCGGCTCTTGTAGGCGAGATCCCTTTTTGGTATTTTGTCTGCAAGAATGTTGTCCCCACCGAAGAGATCAGGCCGTTGTAAAACAATGCAGGCATTACCCTTGAGTCCATTTTGATAAACAAAGGTTCGAACTCGGTCCAATGTAAGATGAATGCTAAAAGAAAAGCGAATACGCTCGTCACCAATGTTTGGGACAGAAGTAGAATATCCAAAGGACAAGACTTACTCGCCTTATCCACATAGATAATATATAAGGAAAAGAAAAATGCTCCGCCTAAAGTAAGAATATCTCCCAAATGATATGATATTACTAATTTATGATCTTCTCCCACTGATTCTGCGGAAAGGAAGAATAGACCGAACATTACTACGATCACTCCGAGCAAGTTCCCCGAGCTGGGCATACGTTTTAAGAATAAAGTTTGTAAAATAGGGGTGATGACCACTAAGGTTCCGGTTAAAAAACCTGATTTAGTAGCGGTTGTGTATTTTAAACCTACAGTCTCGAATGCAAATCCCATAAACATCCAGAAGCCCAATAGAAACGCTAAGAAGTACAGAGATTTGTTCGTCTTCCAATCGGGATAAGATACCGGGTTCTTTCGGTTTTTAAGAATAATGTAAATTACAAAAACGAATGTTGCGATCGCGAAACGGATCCCTATGAACAAACAGGAAGAAATAGAAACTAAACTTAGTTTTGTAGCGGAGAAGGTCCCACCCCAGATCAAGGTGCAAAAGATCAAGGCGGCCTCATTCTTATATCTGGTCATGATCTTATTGAGCCGGAGCTTTTTTCCTTAAGATTATATCTATCGCTTTCCAGGATCTCCAAGTGGTTCCTTCCCAGTTCACAGTTTCATATCCTTCTTTTTCCACTTTCAATTTAATTCCACGTATCCCTGGAAAGGATTGGAAGAACATTCCATCTTCTTTACGAGAAGTCCTAACTTCTCCATGATAAAAAAGGACCTTGTCTAATTTGATATTTGCCGCTAATGGACTTCCATGTTCGTCTTTGATCTTGAAGTAAAGTTTACTTCCATCCGCAATTTCTTCTAAAAGGATTGTCCAGGCAGGTCTCAAAGATTCTAGGATTTTAGGAACATCCGAATAAGGCGGATTCAAATGAGAAGATTCTATTAAATAAGCAAGAGTTCCGTACTTAAAGAAATAATAATCTTGATCCACTCCATCCACGCCGTAGATATTTTTCTTAGCGCTGAAATTATGATTCGGGTTTTTACTCTCTACGGAAGAAGCGATCCTTTTGCCTAAATTCCAAACCAGATCAGGTTCCGGATTAGAAGTGCCGTCTATAGTGTACGGAACTAAAATACAATTTGCGAATGCATGGTAACTGATAGAAGCTGCAAACCTCTCCTTCTCCGCTAAATTCATCATAGCTTGTGTCTCAGGTTCGGAACCTGCATAAGGTCCTCTGAAAAATACGCTATTGGATACGGAAGAAGTTTGGTTCGATTTTGTTTTTCCCCAGAAGAACGGATAGTTACGATTTATATCCACTCCCGGATTATCTTTTTCAGTGATCTGTCCCCAGCCAGGATATCCATTCTTTCTTCCCATGGACATATTCTCATGCCAAAACACTCTGGACCCGTCAGGGTTCACGATCGGAACCACCCAGATCTTCAACTTTGCAAAAATATCTGAATACTTCTTCTTATGAGCTAATAGTTCGTATATCACATCATAACAATGTTCTACCGAAACAACTTCGTTAGAATGATGGGCACAATTGAATAGGACCGAAATTTTATCTTCGTCAGGAATATTCGTATCGGTGAGTAAGATTGCCGGGATCTCTCTTCCCCTCGCAGATTTTCCGATTATCTTGTATTGAGAATGTTTAGGAAAAAGACGATGCACCCAAAATAGATAATGAGAATTTAATATATTATCCTTATAACCTTTTTTGATATCCGCTAATGCAAAAATGGATTCGGATAAAGAATCCTGGTAATTGCCTGAATAATATTTAAAAGGCATTCCTTTTGCGATATTGATCCCTTCTTTAGGAAAACCGTAGACTTTTAGTTTTTCCTTATGGATCACTGCATAACTATGATCCTTCTCTATGAAAGTATAAGGCACTTCCCAAGAAGTGGCCTTCTCGAATTCTTCTCTGGCATTTTTATCTATTTTTAAAAGAACAGAGATAGATCCGTCGTTTAATGGTCTAGAAGGAATGGTTTCCCTAAGTATAGAACAGGAAACTATAGAGAAATAAAATAAGAAGCCGAGTAGAAAGACCCGAAGGAAGCCCGTCACAGTTTAAATTTCGGAAAGTGAATCGGAAAGAAAAGAAAGAATTCAGTGATTGAAAGGAATATTTATAGGCTTTATATGAGGAAGGAGACATTCAAAATTCGGGAAAAAGTAATACTCTTCCCCGAATCTGAAATGATGATTAGATTATTTTTTCTGCCAGAATTGGGAACGACCAATCAAGGAGAATCCTATATAACCGCGGACTTCTAATTTTTTTCCGCCCTCGGTTGCTTTTAGGCTGCATTTGTACCAGGTTCCGTCGTTCGGATCCAAGATACGTCCACCTGTCCATTTGTCTCCATCAGCCGTTAAACCTTTGATGATAACCATTCCTAAAATAGGTTTATCTTTTTCAGGTCCGTCACATTCGGTACAACGAGAAGGTTTTCCATCTTTATCGTTCGGCTCTATAAGACTTAGGATCTTTCCGAAAATTTTTCCGTCCTTCTCATAGATCTCAACTGTGGATTCTTCCTTAGTTCCCGCATCGTTGAATGTTCTCCATACTCCCGTAACAGGAGCAGGATCTGCGGAAAGACTGAATGCTCCCGCAAAGAATAAAGCGAATAAGAATATTGCATTGATTCTCTTCACACAATCACCTCGTTAAAATAGAAATAAACGGGGAGAATCCTCCCCGCTGCTTGGAATTTTATTTTTTAAGCCAAGTTTGAGTTCTACCGATCAAAGAAAAACCGATGAACCCTCTAACGTTCAATTTAGCACCACCGTCAGTGGCTTTTAATTTACATTTATATGTTTTGCCGTTGTTCGGATCCATGATGGTTCCGCCGGAATATTCATCATCGTCCAGGCTCAAACCTTTGATGATAACAAGACCGATAACAGGCTTGTCTTTATCAGCACCTTCACATTTGGTACAAACTTTCGGTTTACCATCTTTATCCAAAGGATCTCTTAAGCTGGCGATCTTTCCGTAAATTTTGCCACCTTGCTCATAAAGCTCTACTACGGACTTTTCTTTACCGTCTTCGTCATCAATGGTTTTCCATTTTCCGACTACTGGAAGCGCGTCAGCAAATGTGGATTCACCAACTAAAAACGCCGCCAAAACGACAAACAAAACGAGTGATTTTTTCATTTTTGATTAACCCCTTAACGTTTCTATTGAAATCGGTTATATTTAGTCTTGTTTGGAACCTAGCAAGCAAACTATTCTTTGAACCATTTTTTTTGCTCAAAAACCCGAATTTTGCAGAAAAGAAATAGGGTTTTACGCAAAAACATAGAGTCTTATAGGTTAATTTAGTAGAGAAATCACGGTTTATACCTGTTTTCTCATAGTATTTATTATGTTTTCGAATCGTTTTCTCCCCTATTTGAGAGTATCTCTAACCGTTCTTATCTCCTTATTTTTCCTATTTTATTGCTCTCAGGGAGATAAAGGTTCCAAAACAAACGATTTGATCGCGTTATCCTTACTTACAAACAGAGACCAAATCGCTGAGGCTTTGACATCGGCCATGGATCCAGTGTCAGGTTCTATGGAAGGTTTAAGCGGAGAAGGTACATCGGTTGCAATCCAAGGAAATCGTATTACTTGGCCGGAAAGGATCAGCTCTTTAGGACATCGACTTTGGAATAAAGGACCTGATCTAGGAGAACTAGAAGCTTATAATTTTTCATTCAACTGTTGGGGCGGAGGACATTACTCCAGACAAGTAGCTTCTACTGATACAAACGCATATGATTTCTTGGATTATATTTTGAATGGGAACAATCCTTCTTCTTCTTTTCTAGTTTCTAAAGAGTTCGGAAATTGTAAATTTTTACCTTTCAGCAATTGGGCGATCGACGGGCTGACTGAAAATATTTGGAGTAATCTTTCCGGTTCTTCTCCTTTCGTACAAAATGGTACGAATTTAAAAATCGGAGTTAACCGTACGATCCAAAACTCATCCCAAGGAATTTCAGTAAAGGTGACCGGAACAGGCGCACCTCTTTCCTACGCTGCAGGAACTCCGACAACCAACCAGGCATACTCCTTGACTTGGAATAATATTCTCACTGGAGCTTCTCCGGGAATTTCTTCTTACTCCCAAGACGTTTCCGTTTTAAGAGAAGGTTACTCCGGATCGGATCTTATTTTTTCCCACCAGGTTTCTTCCTTAAGTTCTTTGCAGTATGGCGCGGATAGAAGCGACTCTAATCCTTTATCCTGGTACCGTCTCTGGAGTGCGGGTTCCTTGCAAGTAGTCCATGTGGAGAAAAATTTCACACTAACTGTTTCCGTAGATGAACCTGTGAAATGGAAATACATAGATTGTCTTCCTAGGGCCGGAAAAGTATCCTTTACTTTGAGTGGGGATCTGACAGGAACCGGAACTATTTCCTTCTCCGGCGGCTCAGGCTATTATGTATACACAGTAACCGATTCCAATGGGAATAATTCTACGGAGCAGGGTAATCTAGACTTTTCCTCTTGCAGCGTCCCGCTTTTTATTCTCTAAAAATTTTCGGATCAAAAACTTTCGGAACGGGAAGAAGGTCCACTCTTCCCAGTCAATTTTTCTCTTGCATAAGAACCTGCCCGGCCGAATCCTCTTGGGAAAGGATTCTTCCAGGTTTGATGAGCTCATATTCCTTTCGTCCGGTCCATTTTATCATTTTATTTTTATCCATACTCTTTCTGATCGCTCCTCATATACTCGGCTCTCCCGACCCAAGCAAACCCTGCTACGGAAAAAAGATCAAAGGAATGCAATGTATTCCGGAAGGATATTTTATCCGGGGAAGTAATACCCACGATCCTGACGAAGCACCCGAACAAAAAATTTATCTCAGCGACTTCTTCATGGATCTTTACGAAGTCACAAATGAGGACTTCAGCAAATGTATAGAAGAAGGTTCCTGCAAAGATTGTCTATATAACGGGACCTGCGATTATATAGGTCCTGCTTATGGTGATCTATATTTAAAACCGAAACAACCGGTGCTTGGAGTGAGTTGGTATACCGCAAAAGAATATTGTGAATGGGTGGGAAAAAGGCTTCCGACGGAAGCGGAATGGGAGAAGGCCGCCAGAGGTCCGAAAGGAAATTTATTTCCATGGGGCAACAAACCTGCAAACTGTAAGTTAGCCGTCATCGAAGAGGACGAAAGAAAAGGTTGTGTATATAAAAAGATCAATCCTCCGAATTTAATGCCTACCGCTCCCGTAGGAAGCAGACCCGCAGGAGTTTACGGGTTATTCGATATGGCAGGTAATTCCTGGGAATGGGTCCAAGACTGGTACTCCGAAAATTACAAAGTATGCGGAGAAGCATGCAGCGGAAAAGATCCCAAAGGACCCTGCGAGGGAGAAGATAACTGTCCCGGCTTCGATAAAAAAACCTTAAAAGGCGGATCCTGGTGGTGGCCCTCAAGTTATGCAAGAGGCTCCAAAAGAAGGGCGCATGTTCCTCAAAATTACCCTGAATACCACCATTTTGGGTTCCGTTGTGCGAAAGACTCAGGTTAAAAAGCTATACAACGTACGGCACTCTTATAAACAAATGTAAGAAGCCAAAAATGGTTATGCGAAATGAAAACAAAAAATCTAAAGAAACCTATCGTTTCTATCTTGTTGGTCCTCCTGACGGGATGTGGAACTTCGGGCCCCGCTCCAATCACAGGATTAGAGACTCCATCTACAAATTGGGAACAAGATAAAAGTCCTTATATAATTTCTAATTGGGCGTTTTCGGAAATCCCTCCTGGAAATTTTTTTCACGGACATTTTCCGATCCTACCGGGACAAAATTCCGAAAATCCTTCCGGCCAGGATCCATATAAGAGTCCGTCCCGGACTCCTGAAGCCCGCGAAGCGGACTATAAAATAGAATCCTTTTTAGCCGCGCCTTCTAATATCTCGAATTATAATCCTAAAAGAAAGGATTCCTCTTTCGTATTCTTTCATTCAGTCAAAAGAAGCAAGAATGATCTGGATATATTACTTTCCGCTTATATACCTTTTTGCCCGTCTGGATGTTACCTGGGAGTAAAATCGGAAGGTAAAGAACAAATGATCGTACCCGGAGAATCGGAAGATTCCTCCAAACCTAGGATCGTAGTCATTCCTTTCCAAAATGAAGAAGTTACGTTGGCGCTGCAGTTATTTCCATTTAACGGGCCAAGGAACATGATGGAAAATCCGGTAGTAGGCAGTTTTTCGGAAATACAAACCGTCTATCTGGTAAAAGCGCTTAGAGTATTATTATTCAGCTCTTTGGAGTTTTTTTCATTCTTCTTTTTTGCGTTTATCTATATCCGAAGGCCACAGGATAAATTTAATCTTTCTTTTGCTCTTTTGAACTTATCCTTAGCGGTTTGGTATCCTGCTTACGAGGGTTGGTTCCAATATATAGTAGATTCTCCTTGGACCTGGGTTATCTTCGGATATTCATTGGGAGCGTTTCTCCCCATTCTATTTTACGAATTTACGATAGGGATCTTTCAGGCTCCTCGAAATATCCCGGGAAGAATATTACAGTTTCTTTTTATTCTTCTTACTATCTGGCCTACTCTGGAATACGGCCTCACGGGAGGGCACCAGTATTTCGGAAAAGTCGCTTTCCATATATTTTTAGTCATATTAGTATTCTTTTATATGAATACTCTATATATATTTTTCAGATATAGATGGAGCAGCATTCTATCCTTTCGCTGGGTAGTCACAGGTTTGATACTGGTTGCAGTGTCTTCATTCTATACGGTACTGAGTTTTGCTGGTTTCGGTCAGGCCCAGCCTTGGGTAAACGAAAGTTTTCTAGGTCTAACATTATTATTCAGCTTGGCTCTTGCCAAAAGATATGCGGAAGTTTTCAGAGCCTTAGAAAAATCGGAAGGCAAATTAAAATCCTTAAACGAATCCTTAGAAACAAAGGTAGAAGAAAGAACTCAAATTATTGAACTCCAAAAAGCGGAACTTGTACAAAAAGGAAGGATTTTAGCAAAGGATCTTTCCATCGCAGGAAAGATCCAAAATGCGCTTCTGCCCAGAGAACTTCCGGTAATACCAAATGCAAGGATCTCATACAGATACAAGCCGATGATGGAAATAGGCGGAGACCTATTAGATGTGATCTATGATCCTTCTACCAGTTCTTTGGGAATGTTCATCGGAGATGTGACCGGCCACGGGGTTTCCGCAGCACTTTTAGCTTCCATGTTAAAAATGACTCTGGGAGATTGGTCCATTCTACTGCAGGATCCTTCTTCTCTTCTATTACATATTCGTAATCAATTCGAAGGAAAATTGGACGGTCATTTTATCACTGCGACATTAGTGACCGTGGATCTAAGATCCGGCAAAACATTGATCGCAAATGCGGGTCATCCTGAATGTCTTGTTTTAAGAAAAGGCGGAGTTGTGGAATTTTACAGACCCAAAGGGGTCGCTATCTACGAGGCAATTCCGACTTCTTACCAAACAGAATCGGTAGATTTGCAGCCGGGAGACAAAATAGTATTATACACGGATGGAATTCCTGATTCCAGAAATACGGAAGGAGAATTTTTCGGAGAAGATCGTTTGTCCGACATGCTTAGGAAAAATTCCAATCAACTCCCTGAGGATCTATGCGATTCGGTCATTCACGGAGTCCAAACTTTTCAAGGAGAATTCCAGAATCAGGACGATATAGCTTTATTAGTAGTGGAATATTTAGGCTGATTCAGGCACGGCTAGGTTCCGTAATTTTTAAAGAAAGCAGGGAGTTTGAATATTTAGGCATATGCAACTCTTCTGCGAGTTTGGAAGCTTCATTCAAATAGGAATTGATCAAATCCGAGATCTGTCTTTCTAATTGGTTCTCTTCTAAAAGTCCTAAAATTTCCCGTTTCTTTTCCCTTTTCCAATCGTGTCTTTTGCCTTCCGGAAGAAAATAGATCATAGAAGAAATATCTTCATTTTCCAGATCTTCGTTCAAGTCTTGGTAATCGTCCAAAAGTCTCCAAGCCACGCCAAAGAATTCGTACATTCTTCTGACAAGTTCCGCTTGGTCCTTGGAGAAAAAAGATCTGGCAAGCAAATAAGGTTGCAAAGACCAGATCCCCATTTGAGAGCGAAATCTATCTAAATGGGCTTCTAAACTTTCCGCAATCCCTAGATCGACTATGGATTTAAAATATCTATCGATGAATTCTTCCGCGATCAAAACACCGTCATGCACTTCTCTACCGAATAATTTGCTGGATTGCGCGTATCTAGTCCAAGCCTCGGTCCTAAGCTGCAGAATGATATGATTTGCTCTTAAGGATCCGTCCGTTATATGATCGTCCAAAGAATGAAGTAATAACGCGGAAGAATGAGATTCCAAAAGTAAAGTCAGCCAAGGATTCTCCCAAGGCAAACCATGAGCAGATTCGTTGATCCAATACAAGATAGAATAACTTGGACTATAATACTTTCTTAAAAAATTAAATCCTTCCGTTACGCTATTCTGCGAATATTTATACAAAAATAACACAGCCTCAGTTCTAAGAGAGATCGGCAATCCATAACAAATACTTAAAGCGGAGCGATTCAGTAATTTACAGAACTCCTCCGCCTCTCCGGGACTATCCGAAAGACCGAAATCAAGCCTTTGCATGGCCACATATTGTAAAAATTTCTTTTTTTTACCATTTATTTAATTTCTTATAGGAAATTTTTGTGATAAATAAGGTTTTTTGAAGATTCTCTCCGGAAATAATATTCCATTTTGGTATTTTAGAATTTAGTAACGGATTTACCCCAATCAAGGTAATCATTCTTTCAAACATTGGACGTAAAATAGGATTATGTCCCTTAATTTGCGAAGGGATTTCGAAAAACATACGTTATACTCCTTGTTAATCGAAATCGAATCTTCGGAAGATTATAAAATCGGAATACGAATTCCGCAATTCTCTTAATATTATTCTTGCAGATTTTAAATTTCAGTAAGAATCTCCTGAAATCGGCGGGAAATAGTTTGAGAACTTTTTTAGATTTTATTCATACGGAAAAAGCAAACCACCCTCAATTCATTCTAAGCATTCAAAAAGAAGATCCTAATTTTTTACAAGATTGGTTCCAGACCATAGGATATGATGTTTCTACTTGGGAATGTTCCAAGGTGATTGAAACATTTAAGACCATATCGAGTCATACGGCAGATGACCCGGATCCTTCCACATTACATTAAAATTTCGTAATGTTTCCTCTGAGGCCATTAAGCGGCTGCATTGTTTTTGAAATCCGTTAGCGGATCTTAAACAGCTATCCCGAATAGGATCTGTAATTGAGCACCGTACGGATTCTGATGAGATCTAGCTTCTTTCTCAGGTTCTTGCCAATCTTTTTGTAACTGTCTGTAATCCCAATTTGTATTGGTATTATACGAACCTCTCTGCTCGTGTGTGCCTCTTTCCGGATAGAATAAAATATTTCCTCCCACATGGATAAAAAATCCTGAAGTGAAGATATATCTAAAACCGGCACCCGCAGAAAGAAAAAGTTTTTGTTGGGAAATATTCCAAGCATAGTCCTTATAATTCCCGCTTGGAACATTGGTCTCCGTCTTTCTTTGTTTTTCGGAATAAGTTTCCAATCCGCCGCCTGCCGCAAAATAATAAGGACCCGAAAATGGAAACCATTCCATTTGAAGAGCCAATTGTCTTTGGATCTTTTCCGAATTCGTAAGAGTGAATATTCCGGATAGATCGGATTGTACACCATTCAGATCCAAATCGAATCTTTGGATCACTCTTTGTTCCTGCCATTGGAGAGAAGCAGCCAATTTAGAAGAAAATTGGATCCCTGAACCGAACCAGCTTAGACCGTTTGCAGTAAAACCTCCTATGAAAAATTTTCTAGAACTTCTTCTTCCGGCCTGTTCTAATTCGCCTGGAACAGGAGCAAGATCGCTGTTTCCTTGCGCAAAAGCAGCAGGTGCAATCAATAAGAAGAATCCGAAAATAAGGAGGTTTTGTTTCATACGGGTCCGTCCAGCCGATCCAGGATTCCAAATTAATTTGGAAAGGTCAAGCTACTCGGAGGAGACGTAGACAGTTCCGCCTTTATTCAAAAATTCTTCGGATTTTTCTTTAAATCCTTCTTCCATAGCCTTCTCGTCCGAAATCCCTTTCTCTTCCGCGTATTTTCTAAGTTCCTGGGTCAAATGCATGGAGCAGAAATGAGGGCCACACATAGAACAAAAATGTGCGGTTTTCATCCTGTCCTGCGGAAGTGTTTCATCATGAAAGGACTGTGCAGTATCCGGATCCAAGGAAAGTGCGAACTGATCGTCCCATCTGAATTCGAATCTTGCCTTACTCAATAGATCGTCTCTTTCTTTGGCACCTGGATGTCCTTTCGCAAGGTCCGCCGCATGTGCAGCGATCTTATAAGCGATCACTCCTTGTTTCACATCTTCTTTATCAGGAAGTCCCAAATGTTCTTTCGGAGTTACATAACAAAGCATTGCAGTTCCATGCCAACCTATCATCGCGGCTCCGATCGCGGAAGTAATATGATCATAGCCGGGTGCAATATCGGTCACTAGCGGCCCTAATGTGTAGAATGGAGCTTCCTTACAAATTTCCATCTGCAAGTCCACATTCTCTTTGATCTTATCCATTGGAACATGACCAGGACCTTCTATCATTACTTGAATATCTTCTTTCCAAGCGATCTGTGTAAGTTCTCCCAAGGTCCTTAATTCCGAAAATTGTGCCTCATCGTTTGCATCCGCAATACTTCCGGGACGTAAACCGTCACCCAAGGAGAAGGATACTCCGTATTTTTTCATCACCTTGCAGATCTCTTCAAAACCGGTGTACAGGAAATTCTCCTGATGATGAGCCAAGCACCATTTTGCAATGATGGAACCGCCTCTGGAAACTATACCTGTCACTCTTTTAGAAGTCATCGGGATATATCTAAGAAGAACTCCCGAGTGAATCGTGAAATAATCCACACCTTGTTTCGCCTGCTCTTCCAAAGTTTCTAAAAATACGGAAAGGCTTAAGTTCTCCGCCTTACCTTTTACTTTTTCCAAAGCCTGGTAGATCGGAACGGTACCGATCGGGACAGGGGAATTTCGAATGATCCATTCTCTAGTCTCATGGATATTTTTTCCAGTGGATAGATCCATCACAGTGTCTGCTCCCCATTTGATGGACCAGCGCAGCTTCTCCACTTCTTCTTCAATGGAAGAAGAAAGAGCGGAGTTCCCTATATTTGCGTTAATTTTCACCAGGAAGTTCTTACCTATGATCATCGGCTCAAGTTCCGGATGGTTTTTATTGGAAGGAATGATCGCTCTTCCTCTTGCGATCTCACTTCTCACGAATTCAGGATCCATTCCTTCGCGCAGTGCTACATATCTCATTTCTTCGGTTATCAACCCCTGTTTTGCGAAATACATTTGGGAATGATTTTGGACCGGAGAAGGACCCGAAATTCTTTTGTGGATCCATTCTTGCCTAAGTTTAGGGATCCCTGCCTTCCAATCGGAAGGATTCCATCCGTCTTTCCAAGGACCTTCTGTAGTATAAGCGCTGTAAACGGATCCGTTGCTTAAGCGTATCTCTTTTCGAGGAATTTCGAACGGAGGTTTAGTTTGATTGGATTCCATAGTGTTTCTCCCATGTCGGGGAAAATTCCGGAATCTGAAAAAAGAGGAAAAGAAAAAGGGCTCGGGAAGAAGTCCATGCGAAATTTATAATCTTTTGCGGACCTAGATCTCGGGCGTTCGTTTTTTTCCGTTTCCCTTCGCAGGCATTATCCTGATCAGGTTCCGGGGACTCTCTCAGAGACTTTTGGTCCCACCCCCAACGGTTCTTCTCCATTGGATTCCTAAATTCTAGTCTTGCAAGGAGTTTTTCCGAAACTTCTCACTTGTATTCGTGATAGAGAATTCATTGATTTTTCTCAAAGTTTTAAAAATCAAAATTAACGAACGGATGTTAAGATTCTCAAAGAAGAGGAAGTGAATGTTTATTTTTTACAACAAATGTTCAAAATAAAATCTGATATAACGGACTTTTTTATTTTATTGGGAATATCTGTTTGACACCCAGGTCCGCATCGATATTGTCCTGTCCAATGCTTGGGCCCAGCTATAGACATAAATGGTCCAGGTGAAAAACCACTCTACTATACGAAAAGTTTAAGGAGCTATTTAAATGGTTCGTAACATCACGAAAGCTTTGCTAGTTTTCGCCGTACTTTGTTCTTCATTCGGCTTAAGCGCAAAGTCTTACATCACTGGAGGCCTCGGTCTCCAATTCGACCTTGGATCTTTGGGCGATACAATTGCAACTGACGGTTTGGATTCTTCCACTAACTATAGCACTACAGCTACAGATGGAACTACAGGAGTTCTACCTCGTCGTGCAATCATCCCTGAAAATCGTTTACTCAGTTTGCAACACACTACAATGGGATTGATCAGCGCTAAGACCAGTGGTGCTATGACAGGTCTTACTCTTTCCTTGGGATATGAGCAAGATTTTGGAAAAGCATTTTTCTGGAGAGCAAACGCGCACTACACTCGCAAAGTTATGGGTGGAGAAACTACCGGTAAATTCGCAGGACAAACTTTCTACGACATCACTTGGGACTACCATGCACTTCAAGTTCCAGTGAACGTAGGTATCAAACTATCCGTTACTGAAGATACTTCCTTCTATATCGGAGCAGGGGTCCACTACTTCAATGGTGGATGGAGCTTAGCAGGAAGTAACCGTTTGAGTGATGTTCACAATGCATTAGCAGCTCTACCTCCTACTACACCTGGTCTAACCACAATAATGGGCCTCGTTGCTGATGGAACCGATCCTTCTGCAAACTGGGAAAAAACTACCTTCCAAGTTTCCGGAGTGGCTCCAAACTGGTTGATAGGAGCTCAAACTAAGATTTCCGACAAAGGTTCCCTATATATGGAAGTTGAGACTTTATTCTCCTTCAAATACGGCATCGCTCACCCAAGATCTGCTGGTGGCGCTGTTGGCTTAGCACCTTCCGTTGCGTATCCTCAAGTTCTTGGTGGAAACCAGTACAGATTCGGATACAAACACGAGATCTAATTCTTAGATTTTTGTTTGTATGCAAAGGCTCTCCGCAAGGAGGGCCTTTTTTATTTCCTCATATCTTTTCTTTAAAACGTTAGCTTTCTTCCTAAATTAATAAGCGAAATATAAGTTTTTCCATCCCTAAGGGCATAAACACCTTCTTTAAAACTTTATCACATAACGATCATGTAATGATCTAAAATGAAAAAACGATGGCTGCCTGGAAGTGTATCCATTTCCAGTAAAAATGTTCTAAAACTTACCTTGGAGACAGCCCATGATACAAACCACCGGAAGAATATTCCTGATCCTTCTATTCCTAACACCAGGAATCTACTTGAATGCAAAATCATATGTGATGGGTAGTGCAGGATTACAATTTGATTTGGGAGATTTAGGAAGTACGATCTCCACTGACGGTTTGGATTCTGCCGGAAGTTTCTCTACAAAGGCTACCGACGGTACACCTGGAGTTCTTCCCCGCCGAGCAGTCATTCCTGAAAACCGTCTGCTCACATTGCAACATTCTTCCAACGGTCTCATTAGCGCTAAAACAAACGGAGCAATGACTGGACTTACTCTTTCTTTAGGATATGAACAGGATCTTGGAAAGGTTTTCTTCTGGAGAATAAACGCTCATTATACCCGAAAGATTATGGGAGGAGATACGGAAGCAAAATTTGCAGGACAATCTTTTTATCATATGACCTGGGACTATAATGCTATCCAAATTCCGGTCAATGTAGGGATCAAACTTTCGATCTCCGAAGATGCCTCAATTTATATCGGTGCAGGAGTTCATTACTTCAAAGGTGGATGGAGTTTAGCCGGAAATAACCGCTTGAACGATGTGCATGAAACTTTAGTCAATGCAGGCATTACGGACACTACCGTTCTAGGTTTAGTTGCAGATGGAACAGCACCTTCTGCGAATTGGGAAAACACAAAATTTAATGTCTCCGGGATTGCACCCAATTGGTTATTAGGTGCACAAGCAAGAATATCGGATAAAGGTCATGTATACATGGAAATGGAAACTTTGTTTTCCTTCAAGTATGGAATTGCCCATCCGAGTTCGGAAGGTGGAATGGTAGGCCTAGCACCAAGTGTCGCCTATCCTCAGGTTTTAGGTGGAAACCAATATAGATTCGGTTATAAACACGAGATCTGAGTTAAACCAAATCTATTCTTCCAAGCAAAGGTACGAATTTCACAGGCAATCGATTTGTTTCTTCAAATCGATTTTGTTTTTTTCTTAAAGTGAGAAGCAGTTGGACTTCTTCTTTCCATTCTACCGGAAGCACCGCAAGTCCTTCTTCCGGTAGGGACTCGAAAACCAAACTCCCGGGTCCCGGGATTTTTGGAAAACAGGCAGAAGATACGAATTTAGAAAATTTTCCTTTTGTTTGAGTGAGGAGTAACGCATCTCCGAATAAGATCTGATTTCTTTTTGTAAATCCGGGGGACCAATCTTCCAAAACTACTAAAGATCTTTCGTACAATTCAGGCACAATTTCCAAAGAGAGAAGTTTTGCTCCGAGCAAATCCAGAATAGCGGCCAAATAACCCGAACCTGTGCCTATTTCTAAAATGGAATCTCCAGATCTTACCTTCAATTGATCGGCAATGTATGCGACTATATACGGCTGGGAAATTGTTTGCTCTTCCCCGATCGGAACCGCTTTGTCTGCATAAGAATGTTCTCTGGTTTTTTCCGGAAGGAATATATGTCTGGGAACTTTCAGAAATGCAGAAAGTAGATTTGGATCCTTGATCCCTCTGTCGGAGATTTGGGTTCGGACCATTCTTTCTCTCGCAAGAACAGTCCCCGCATCATCAAACCTGGAGACGAAGCCTAAATCAGGATTTTCCATTGACGTATAGGCCCGACTCAGTAATTTGGTTATGGGTTCGGCTTTGTAGCTCAGTCGGTAGAGCAGAGGACTGAAAATCCTTGTGTCGGCAGTTCGATTCTGCCCGAAGCCAAAACCCGATTATCCGTTCTTCCTTTCCTCTCCCAATTTCCATAATTCGGTAAATACCAGATCTTCCACTTGTTTGCAAAGTTCGGGCTTATATAATTTTTTTACCGGCGGTTTTGGATACACATGTATCTCATCCGTATCCGGTATATAAGTAAGCATCCGTAAGATCTGATCCTCCCCTTCTATCTCGTACATTGTGTAGGACATCCCTTTTGCAGGGATGATTTGAGAAGTTTCTAAGTATTTCATGATTCTACTTCTCTATCAAGTATAGATCTTTTGGAAAGAGATTTATTCTTCTCTTCTGCCCAAGCATTTTACTTATGCAGACGATCCTTAAAAAGCTTGTACTAAAAAGCCTTTTTGTATAATCTTTCCCAATGACTCGGTTCTCTCTTAGAACTGACGGGGCCTTTCTTGTCGGGATCACAGGGATGATCGGTGGAGGTAAATCCACTGCAGCTAGGATCTTAGAAGAGTTGGGCGGAGTCAGGATAAGCGCTGACGAGATTGCCCGTAAATATACGGATCCTGACAGCCCGATCTCGAAGGAACTAATAGATTCCTTAGGTTCGGAAATTCTGGATGAGTCAGGCAAGATAGATCGTAAAAGGATCGCTAAGTTGGTATTCGGGAATCCCGAAAAACTGAAAATCCTAAACTCTTTGACCCATCCAAGGATACGTAAGGAGTTTTTGGAAGTCCTGGGCGGCTTGAAAGAAGGCAGCCTGGTCCTATGGGAAGTCCCACTTCTATTCGAAACGGACTCTTATACACTTTGTGATGTTACGGTCTGCGTGATCTCTGATCCTGAAGTTTCCCTAGAAAGGACAGTAAAAAGGGATGGGATCACTAGAGAAGAAGCGGAGGCCAGGGCAAAAAGTCAGCTTTCACTTCAGGAAAAAGCGAATAAGGCCGACTATACCATTAAGAACACAGGGGATTTGTCGGACCTTCGTAAAGAATGCGAATATTTGTACGCTGAGTTAAAAGGAAGAATGAAATGAAGGAAAAAGTTTTCTACGTCATCAATCTAGACAATAAAAGGATCTCCCTACTCTCCCTATTTTTAGTGGGACTTCTTTTTTCATTCTTCTTCTTAGGAGTTTCCGTAGGCAGAAAAAGAGGCCAAGTGCAGGACGACTTGGCTCTGAACTCTAATAGAGATAATATACAATCCTTATCTTCTTCTACTGTGAACCAAGCGATGGAAGAATCTTCCGCTACTTCTACAATTAAAAAAGAAGAAGAAGTTAAATTTAGAAATCTTCCTCCAGGTGCGGAAGTTGTGGATCTAAGATCCGATGTTTCTCCCGCAAAAAAAGAAGAACCGTCTAAGATAGAAGTAGAAGCCCCATCTTCTTCTCATCCTGAAAAAAAATTAGTCCGCAAAGAAAAGGAATCCAAGAGATCAGTTCACACTTCTCCTCGTAAGGCGGCTGTTCACAAGGCAGATAATGATTTTTTCGTTCAGGTAGCGGCATTCAAGACCAAAGAAAAGGCGGATGAACTCAAGTCGTCTTTAGGCGGGAAGTCCTACGTGAAAAAAACCAAAAACGGTTATTTTACTGTTCGTATGGGAAATTTTCCGTCCAAAGAAGACGCTGAAAAATCCATGAAAAAACTTCCCGGCAACTTGAAAGAAAACGCTTTGGTCTCTAAGGAATAATTTTTTTTCCATATTCTGCCGGCTGAACTTCTATATTTTTTCAATTGACCTAGGAACCGTGAAACCCCAAGTTCGTTGTTAACAGAAATGGATCTGAAAGAACTCGAACCAGTTCGTCTTGCCGTTGTCAGATCCACAATCGAAAGATTGCGTCATACGTATTCGGATCTTTTAACATCGATTAAGGGATACGACGGGATCCCCTCCTTTTTCGAAAACAATCTCTACGCTCCTACAAACAAGGAAGAAAGAGACAATGCGCTCGAAAGTTTGTATGAAAAATTAAAAACGGTCGCCGGTAAGGCCATGACCGACAATATCCATCAGATTATTCTGTTAAATAAACTCACCGATTCTTTGGATTTCGATACTGCCAAAATAGTTATCGAAAATAATCTGATGGAGAACGGGGAGATCCCTCAAGAAAATCTTTATGCTGCATTAGGCGCGACCGGCAGATTCGAAGATAGAAGAGCTCAGATCAGCATGGTTGGTGATACTCTAAAGTTTTTCTTTTCTCTTTCCAAACTTCCTATGGTGAAACTCATCATGGCGCCTATCAAAGTTGCAGCGTCCATGGTTGGAGCCACTTCTTTAGTGGATACTATGGAAGCAGGTTATAATTTATCTTCTAAGATCAAAGATTTACAACCGTTCATTGATTCATTTATCGATAGAGAAAACAGACTTTTAGGCAAATTGATCAACGGCGACAAACACGAGCCGATCCAATTTTAATTTTTCCAAAGAACTCCTTTTCAGATTCCATCTTGCCTTTTTTTAGATTTCCTAGATCCTTTGCTCCGGCCGGACCTTTGGCCTTGGGGCAAACTCATGTTTATAGGGCATTATAGCGTTTCTTTCGCTTCTAAAAAAGCGGAACCTAAAACTCCTCTTTGGGCGAGTTTTATAGGAGTTCAGTTCGTAGATATTCTGTTTATGATCTTTATCTTATTCGGGATCGAAGGTATTAGGTTCGTTCCGGGTTTTACGGAAGTGAATAATTTCGATCTTTATTATATGCCGATCACTCATAGTCTAGTAGGAGGGATCGGTTGGTCTATCTTGTGTTTTCTCATCTTTAAATTCGTTTTTTTAAGATCCAAACCATATTCAAATTCTTTAAAGAACAAAATTTCAGGACTTATAGGTTTAACCGTTCTTTCTCATTATTTTTTAGATCTTCCAATGCATACTGAGGATCTGCCTATCCTATTCGATTCAGGTCCTAAAATAGGATTCGGTCTTTGGCATAATAGAACTCTTTCCATCGCTACGGAAGTAACTCTTACCTTGATCGGCTTGATATTATATTTCAAAGCGACTAAACCGGGCCCGACATTCGGTGGAAAGTTCGGAATGCAGATCTTTGGCGGGATACTTTTGGTTTTAGCGATTGCAACTCCATTCTTCCCTCCTCCGCTTACGATCCCTGAATTTTCTATCCAGGCGTTAGTAGGTTATGTGCTTCTTGCTTGGGTAGCAGGCTGGCTGGACGGCAAAAGACTTCCGGCGGAGTCTTGATCTTATTAGGTGTATTTCTAATCTGTGGAAAATAAAAATTATCCATTCTTAGGTGCAGTAGGCCTTTGTCTCTTAGTTCTAGTTATAGGTTTTGGAATAGGGATCGTGTTTGCGATCCTTCAATCCACTACAAAATTAAGTATAGATACAAAGGTGATTACTGCAATAGGAAACTCAGCCTCTTTCGGATTTGCAATTTGGATCGGGCTTAGGATCTCTAAAAAAGAATATTCTGAAGTTTTAAAACTCAATCCGTTGAAGCCGCTTGAAGCGATCAGTTTCGCGATCACAGCAATCGGTTTTTCCTTTCTACTTTCCGAAGTGGATAATTTGTTTTCTATGTTAGTTCCTAAACCGGACTTCATCATAAACTTATTCCAAGGATTATTCGATGGGGAGAATATATTCTTATCCGCGATCTTACTTTCAGTCGTAGCTCCGATCACGGAAGAACTTATGTTCAGAGGAGTGATCCTAGATCGTTTCTTAAAACGATTCTCGGTTACTTCTTCTTTTATTCTTTCCTCTTTGTTATTTGGGCTGATCCACTTGAATCCTTGGCAATTTATCGGATCGAGTATTCTGGGAATCTATATGGCCTGGGTAGTTTATAAAACGGATTCGATCTGGAATTCGATTTTAATTCATGCGGTATTCAATGGGATCCCGCTTATCGTTCTGCATGGACTAGAACTGGAGATCCCAGGTTTTTCCGCCCCGATTGCAGGAAAAATTCAGGTCCTACAACCTATTTGGCTAGACCTTTTGGGTTTACTGATTACTTGTTTTGGATTATCTTTAACATTCTTTTTATTTAGAAGCCGGCACGAAAAAACCGCATAAGCTAACAATCCGAAGACTCGTTTTTTCTATTCGGATTACAACTGTGTAGTTTTTTCGTTTTTAGAAGTCGAACAATATTGGCCGAACCATCTCGGCCATTCGTATATTCGGATCACTCCGTTAGAATTAGAAAGGCAAACAAACAATGGTGGCAAACTCCGTCCAAACTACAAATTTTTCAGAGAAAGGAGCGATCAGCATCAACAAGATCCGTATAGGATTTTCCATAGTGATGCTTTTTGTGAACGTTCTGGCTTTATTCTCTCAAGGGTCCAGTTCTCAAACCAGCACATTCATCAATTTTTTAATAGAACTCACCATTTTCGGTTACGGGGTCGCTCAGATCTTCTTACTCAGAAAAGGAAAACTTAAAAAGTCCTTTGTAACTCTATGCGTGTTCTTAGATATCTTAATGTATTCGCTCATATTCATCACAGTAACCGTTTTCGCCGCAAATGCGGAAGCTATGGTCGGAACATTGAAGATGCCATTCTTCATCATGTTGTACTTTTTCGTGATGATCTATTCGGGACTTCTTCTTTCCCCTAGGACCACTTTGATGGTCGGATATTTGGCATTGATCGGAACATTCTCCATGGATTATTTTGCATGGTTGAACGGAGTGGAGTTTAAATATAACACTGATAAGTCCACAGAGATCTCCATATTTTTCGAGATCATACGATTCGTATTTTTCGTTTTAGGGATCCATATCTTAACTTCGGTGGTAAAATTTTTAGTTTCGGTTTCAGACGTAGCGATCAAATCCACTGTCGAGGCAGAAGCAAAAAGTGAAGAAGCGGAGAAGGCCAAAGATAGAATTACTAGCGAAGCTTCTACATTAAATAGAAATACTTCTGAAATGAAAACTGAAATGGACACTCTAAACTCGGAGATCCAGAGCCAGGTTTCCAGTATGGAACAGATCAGCGCTTCTCTTGAAGAATTAGCTGCATCCACAGACAGCGCAGCCGAATTCGTAAAAGCACAGTTCGGAAAGATAGAAGAATTAAACAAAGAAAGTGATACGTTAAATTCGATCTTAAAAGAAGTACGTATCTCCACAGACTCGCTCTCCAAAACAACGGAAGAATCCAAAGTTTATAGCAAAGATGTTTCCGGAGCAATGGAAGTATTGGGAAATAATTTCGGAGAAGTAAGTAAATCCTTCCAAAAAGTCCAAGATGTTAACGATATCATGAGAGAGATCGCCGACAGGACTAACTTACTAGCGTTAAACGCTTCTATCGAGGCGGCAAGAGCAGGAGAACACGGAAAAGGATTCGCGGTAGTAGCACAAGAGGTAGCAAAACTCGCAGATAGTGCTTCCGAAAACGCAGCCACAATCTCTAAAATTATCGGAGAAGCAGCAAAACTGATCACAAACGGAAACACCGCGGCAGAAGAAACAAAACGAAAAGTTTCCGTCCAAGAATCCGGATTTACTTCCGTGGTAGATAACCTGAACCAATTGAGATCCAGAGTGGAAAACCAAGGAAAGATCCATGAGTCCTTCTTAAAATCTTTCCGGGAACTATTCGATCTATCCAGACAAATTGAGTCCATCGCGAGCGAGCAGAAGAACGGGACCAAAGAAGTGGTCCAGGCACTTTCTTCCATCGAACAATCTTCGAATATCATCTCGGAAGGTTCGAACAGAATGAGAGCCAGCTTAGAGGAGCTTTCCGAACAATCAAAAAGACTGGTAGTTCAGTAAAGCCTCGCCGGGCGGTTTTTAGAAGTTCAATATTCTTGACTTCCCGGCATCCGTTGAAAGACTGACTTTCGTAACCCATCGCGAGTGTGGTGAAATTGGTAGACACGCCAGATTTAGGTTCTGGTGCAGTAATGTGTGGGGGTTCGAGTCCCTCCACTCGCAAAAACTTTCCTCTTCAAAACAATCAAACATTCTGATAAAACAAATCTCGAGGGACTCGAAGCGACAGCGATCGTAGCGGAAATCCGGCGATGCGCCATTGCGTTATGGTGCATCGCTGATTGAGCGTAGAGCGCGGTCCGAACGTAAGTGAGGAGTCGCCCTATTCGCTCTTCCAGCTTTGGAACAAAGGCAAAATCGCTTCTGCCAGAGCAAGGTCAGACTTTTCCGTGATTTTCAGATTATAAGGATTGGATTCTACCAACTTGGAACTGATCCCGTGAGCTTGGGCCCAAGTGCATAGATCGGTCGGTTCCGTTGTAGATGGTTTTTCCAGGAGACTTTTCAAGATATCTCCCCGGATCCCTTGGGGAGTTTTCATAAACCAGATCTTGTCCCGATCTAAAAACTTGAGATTGCCATTATTTTCTTCCAATACTGTTTCGTGGTTTTTAGAAGCTAGTGTGGCAACTCCTGCACCTTCTACCACAACGGACAGATTGTCCAAATCATCTTGAGATACGAACGGTCTTGCCGCATCATGGATCAAAATAATATCGTTCGGAGCAAACTGAATGGAAGAAATTCCGGATAACGTGGATCCGTGCCTGGTCTCTCTGCCTTCTACAATTCTATCTCTTTCTCTGAGATAAGGGAAACAAAGTTCTTCCGACTTTAGAATATAATCTTTATGTGATACGAGTACGATACTTTTGGTTTTTCCCCAATCCAGAAATGTTTCCAGGCTATGGAGTAAGATCGGTTTTCCGTTTAATTCTAAAAATTGTTTCGGAATATCGGACTTCATCCGGGAGCCTGTTCCTCCCGAAAGAAGTAGAAGATATATATTACCCGATGGAAACCAGGACTTCATTCTGAAGGACTTGTTCCAAACTTTGCTTTTTACGGACTAATTTTACGGTTCCATCCAGATCGATCAGAACTTCCGGTGTTTCCGGGTAGGAATTATAATTTTTTACGGACATAGAAGAACAATAAGCTCCCGTTCCTTCCATCACTACCAAGTCTCCAATCTCAGGTATTTGAGTGGTCCTAAGTTGAGGCCCACCTCCTTCTTCCTGGGTGATCAAGTCGCCGCTTTCGCAACAATGTCCCACATACACGAAGTCTCCTGTTTTTTGTTCGGAGTTTTCTTTTCCTGGGATCACCACCAATGGATGTTTTGCCGCATATAAAGCGGGTCTTGTATTCACATCCATTCCCATATCTAGTTTTACGAAAGTATATCCGCCTTCTCCAGTGTAGACAATATCATCCACCTGAGTGAGGATTGCTCCGTTATTCACCATTAAGAAGGAGCCCGGCTCTATTTCCATTTTGAGTTGGATCCCTTTTTCTTTGGCATAATTTTGAAAGAGTTCTTTTACTGGCTGTCCTACAACCTGAGGATCGGTCGTTTTTTCACCGATCATTCTCCCCACCTTGAAACCTCCACCCAAGTTAACAGTCCTACAATCAGGGAATTGTGCTGCGATCTCTAAGGTATAATGTGCAACTGCTTTCCAAACTTCAGGATCTGAGCCTGAACCTATATGAGTGTGAACTCGAACAAGTTTGAGTCCGTATTTGGAAACGATCTCTTTTACTTTTCCGATCTCTTCATGCCAGATACCGAAGGAAGAAGTTTTACCTCCTACATCCGTTTTCTTTGTAGCGCCCGATCCTAAACCTGGATTAAAACGAACGCTTACTTCTCCGCCGGGAAATAATTTTCCAAATTCTTCCAATTGTCGGAGAGAACATGCGTTGAATTGAACCCCTTGCGGGATCAGATCCTTTAAGGATTTTGCCAATTGTTGGGAAGTGAGTAGAATATCGGAAGGTTTGAATCCCGCGAGTATCGCGCGCTGCACTTCATGTTCCGAAGAAGCGTCGATTTGTATTCCCTTCTTCTTTAATATTTCCAGAACCGTTCTGCCTGGATTGGCTTTCATTGCGAATCGAACGGTCAGTCCGAAAGCGTTCGGGAATGCAAGTGTATCGTCGCAGCTTTTTTCGATCCCTTTGCGAGAGTACACAAATACTGGGGTTCCGAAATTTGTTGCGATTTTTCTAGCTTCTTCGGGAGTCAAAAATTTAAGATTTTCTATTGATTGCATAGGGTTAGAGGGTTTTCTAGATCCTTCTAGGCCATCTTTTAGAGCGGTCCGGGTTTTTTCAAAGGCAAAATTCCGATATGGCAGGCAAAATCACTCATCTCGAAGCTCTTTCTCAAGTCTGCAAACATCTGGATCACGGAACCGCAGAACAAAGAAAGATCGCAAAACTGTTAAGAGAAGAAGGTACCCGTAAGTTTGCCAATATAGGCGCGATCGCTCCCGACATTTTCTATTTTTATCATGTTCTTTCTCCGGTTCGGACCAAAAAGGCTCTTCCTTGGGGAGACCTAAGCCATCACGAAAACGTTTTGGAATTGATCCTGAATTTTTTGGACGGGGTCCTCACGGTCGAAGAAGGAATTTATAGAGATCGTTTTCTCGCATTCACTCTAGGTTATATCATCCACTGCGCCGTGGATATAGTCACTCATCCTTATATCTTTTTTATTTCCGGAGATTATTATAGCCCGGATAAACAGATCAGCTCCAAGGCTCAATACAATCATATGAGAGTGGAATTCGCTTTGGATTCTTGGCTCTTAGATTTCAGATGGGGAATGACTCCTAAAGCGTACGACTTTGTGCAGCATGTGGATGTGATCTTCAAAGGAAAAGACGGGCAGAAAAAAATGGATCCTATGCTTTGGAACTTCTGGTTGAAAAGTTTAAAGGCAACCTTCCCTAAAGAGTTTAAAGAAAAGTATATAGGCTCCGAAGAAAAGATCATTCCCGGAGATATTCTGAACGAATCTTTCTTAGGTTATTTGTATTTTCATAGATACTTGGATTCCAGAAGTAAGATCGTAAGAGCCGCACTCAGCTTTTTAGATAAGATCACTTTTCATAAAGTAAATTCTTCCGTCCTGATGCTTCCATTAAAGGAACATATAGATAAGAGGATCATGAATGAAGAAAAAAGAGAATGGTCTTATCCCGCGGACCCGAACCTGATCCGTAATGATTCTTTTGTGGAGTTGATCAACAAAGCATGCGAGGCTGCAAAAGATGCGGTTACGAATGCCTGGGGTTATGTTCACGACAAAACTTCTCGTTCTTCTATGATCAAAGAATACCAAGGATATAATTTAGATACCGGTCTTAGATTCCACGGCATAGATAAGATGCGCCAATTTTCGCCTTTATAAGAAATCAGCATAAAACCAAATGAAACACGAACCCGTAGATTTTTTCACAAGATATTTCGTAGTACTTTTTAGGGATAAGGTCCAATCCCGTTTGGATTCTTCAGACCCAGTTCGCAAACTTATCTATCTTGTTTTGGGGCTTATCTTCTTAAACGGATTTTTATTCGTATTCTCTATCAAAGATATTTGGCAGGTCCCTAAGGCGGACCGTTACGAAAAACCTTCTCTACTCTTCGGACTCAACACGGAAGGGAAATACGAGCCTATCGCGGAATTTTATAGATTTTCCAGAGTGGTGATCACCGACGAAGATCTTCCCGGCGGTTGGGATGATAATAAGGTAATCCGTTGTTTTGTTTCTACGGAAGATAATAATTTCAGATCCCACAAAGGTCTGGACCTTCGAGGGATTTTTAGAGCAACCATGGTCAACCTTCTTGCAGGAAGAGTGAAAGAAGGTGCATCCACAATCACTCAGCAGGTTGCCAGATTAAAATTCCTAAATACGGAAAGATCCTTTTTACGTAAGGCAAGAGAAGCATGGCTTGCACTTCTTCTCGAACTTGTATTCGATAAAAAAACCTTAATAGGTATCTATTTAAACGAGATCCCGCTTGGTCATGGAACGATCGGAGTAGGTGCCGCGGCAAAATTCTATTTCAGAAAAGATATTAAGGACTTGAGCTGGGGAGAAGCAGCACTTCTTGCAAGTTTGACCACAAGACCCAAGGAATTTTCTCCTTTAGTAAATCCGAATACATCCGCTTCCAAGGTAAGAGTTGTATTCAAAAAGCTGGTGGAAAACGGGATCCTGGATGTGGAAACCGCAGAGAGAGAATTCGAAGCATTCTCCGAATATTATATAACCTTAAATCGTTCTCCTAACGATTCCGCATTCTCGGATCGTCTCAATAAATTCCCTTATTTTACGGAATATGTGCGTAAGAACCTGGCCCGTTATATACCTTCTCAACAGATATACGAGGGCGGTTTGAAGATCTATACCACCCTAAATATACAGCACCAAGCCCAGGCAGAAAAGGCCTTGGCTGCAGGTTTAAAACAACAGACCCAATTATCCAACCAAAGGGCTTTCACGAAAATTGATTCATTCGAAGATTCCTACGGTTCTACCTATAAACTTTTGGCGGAACTTCATGATCTTCCAGAATTCAAATTTAAGATCTCCCGTTCTTATAGAACATTCAATAGGGCTTGGCAGGAAGAATTTAGGGACGATCTATCCGTATTAAATTTGATCTCAGGCACGGAGATGTTGGGAGAAGCAATCGACTGGAATTATAGGACCCAAGCTACTGAGGATCATCTTCTTCCCGTAGAAGGAGCGTTAATTTCCATTCGTCCGGACACTGGTCATATCACCGCGATGGTAGGAGGTTCAGGATTTAGATCAGATAACCAACAGATCCGTGCATTCCAGGCTTACAGACAACCTGGCTCCGCATTCAAACCTTTAGTGTATGCTTCCGCGATGGAATATTATCATGAACACCCTGATGACAAAAAGAATGTTACTGCTGCTTCCCTATTTGATGATTCTCCACTTCAATATGTTTTAGAAGATGGGGATGAATGGAACCCAAGTAATTATTCAGGAGAATATTCAGGATTTATCCGTTTAAGACAAGCACTCGAACTTTCCAGAAATAGTGTTGCAGTTCGACTTCTTGAACATACCGGTTTGAATAATCTTCTGCCAAGACTCGAAAAACTTTTACAAGTGGAGAATAGAAATCTTCCAAGAGACTTTTCAATCGCATTAGGAAGTTTTGAAGTTTCTCCTTATGAACTCGCAAGATCTTACGCGGTATTTGCTTCCGGAGGAAAACAAGTTTTCCCTCTCAGCGTTCTATATGTAGAAGACGAACAAGGAAATCTGATCAAAGATTTCAGAAAAGAGTTCGAATCCAAAGAAAGAAAAAGATTACTCTCCCCTGAAACAAGTTACGTAATCACTTCCATGATGGAAGACGTGATCAAAAAAGGAACAGGGACCGGAGCAAGATCTTACGGACTCACTCGCCCTGCCGCAGGAAAAACTGGGACCACTAATAATTTTAGAGATGCTTGGTTCGCAGGTTACACTCCTGAACTTGTAGCGGTCGTTTGGGTGGGATATGATACTGGAACACTTTCGTTAGGCCGTGGAATGTCAGGTGCAGTTGTAGCCGCTCCTATCTGGGGAAGATTTATGGCGAATGCACTTGCCAAAGAAAAATCCAAATCATTCGATTTCGGAGACGCAAAAATTGTTCGCAGGACCATCTGCTCCATCTCCGGAAAACTGCCAGGCAGCCATTGTTACCAAACGGAAGAAGAAGTTTTCGATAAAGATACGGTTCCTAAAGAAGTCTGCGAAGACCATAGAGGTATGAGCGAACCGGATCCAACCCCGACCCATACCGCAGACCCAGGAACTACTAAGAAGAAAAAACCGAACCTCTTCGAGGGTGACGAGGATGTCATTCGGTAGTTATTGAAACCCCTAATCTCTCTCTGCGGCTTCGCGGCTCTGCGTGAGACTTAAATTTATTTTCTTACAACCAAGTCGGTCCGGGGTCCGAAGAAATAAGATTCCCGGAGAGGGGGGAGCGGAAGACGCGAAGCGGCTGAAGCGAGGGGGACACCTCCCCCTTATATCTTCTCTTATCCACCTTTTACAAAAAGAGTTGTCGATTTCGGAACCGCCCACCAAATAGATGAATCAGCAGTCAGGAGTAACAGATGGCCATCGGTAAGGATAATAATAACAGCGTAATCGGCCCAGGTTCCATATTTGAGGGCAAATTCTATATCGCTGGTTCCCTACGTATCGACGGAAAATTCGAAGGGGAAATTAAAACCGACGACGCATTATTTATTGGAGAAACCGGTAAGGTCCGCACTAATATTGCTGCGAGAGAAGTGATCGTAGCAGGAACCTTGATCGGAAATATTAAGGCGGAATCAGAAGTCCGCTTGGAAGAAACCGGACGTCTCTTAGGGGATATTATCGCTCCCGCTCTTTCCCTGGCAAAAGGTGTGGTAGCAAAAGGAAATATCACCGTAACCGGAGGCCAAAAGAAAGACGTTAAAAAGATCGTAGAAGAATCTTTTGGCGGAACAAGGACCCTGGACAACGGAAAGGAAGAATAACTCTTAGGACCCGAGTTCTTTTTTCCCACCTCTTAGATTTGTTCGAATCAAAAACTCGGGTGGTTCTCCGCCCGATCGACCGATACTCATAGTATGATCTTCAAGAAGCCCAGGCAATTGACCGCAGGAAAGGAAATCCTCCGGACAGATAATTTCACCCTGATCTACCTGGGCGCTTTCCATTTCCATTATTCCTTTTATTTCAGAGGGAATCTATACCACGGAAACCTGGATTTCAGAAGACGCAAATTCCGCGTTATTCCTCTTGTAGCATCGGTCATTTTTATGGTCCTATTTTTGGGGATTTGGATGAGCCCATCTAATGCTTCTATGGAATCCGCTTCTACTGAAGTGACCGAAAACGATTCGGAAGACTTAAAAGCCAAAAAAGGCGACGAAAAATTCTTAGAAGAATCCGAAAAAGCAAAACTCACCATCTTAATGGCGAACGAGATCAAAAGCGCTTCCGATAAAAAGAAACAACTTAAAGTAGTCACCTACAAAGTTAAAAGAAACGAAACACTTTCAGAGATCGCTACTCGTTATAAGGTCTCTATGGAATCCATCGCAGGTTCTTCCAGTATTAATTTAGAAGATACATTATACCCGGGACAAATATTACAAATCCCGAATAAACAAGGTCTATTATATAAATTCAAGGCGGGAGATACTGTCGCCAAAGTAGCTTCTCTTTACAAAGTAAACTTGGATGAAATTTTAGAAGAGAATAAACTGGACGATCTGGATATTCTTCGTCCCGGCCAAAAAGTTTTTCTTCCAGGAGCCGTAATCCCTGATCCTGCTCCTAAATGGGTGGTTCCAGTTACTTCTCATGTGGTCACTTCCAATTACGGTTGGAGAACCTTCCCTCAACACAAATTCCATGAAGCACTGGACTTAAAGGCGAATTACGAAGCGGTTATGGCTGCTCGTAACGGTAAGGTAGTATTCTCAGGATGGATGGGCGGTTACGGAAACGCGATCGTGATCGAACATAACGACGATTTCAAAACATTATACGCGCATAATTCCAGGCTGAATGTAAAACGAGGGGACTATGTGGTCGCAGGCAAGAAGATCTCGACCTCAGGATGTACAGGTTACTGCTTCGGCCCTCACTTACATTTTGAAGTGATCCATAAGGGAAAATCGGTTAACCCAGGAAAATACCTAAAAGGTCTCAGCTACAAAAGAGGCTCTAAACCGAACCATTAAGATTATGATGTTTCGATCTTTCTTTTTTGCTTTTAGTTTTATTCTCATATTAGGCTGCGGACCTTCCGTTTCCGAACATCTGGAAAAAAGGACCAATTCCCAATATTCTTCCACTCATGGGATCGAGGTATTTTTTAATACTTCCAGAGCGGTAAATCCTGGAACACAAGTAGCCTGTTCTAATTCTTATTTTCTGAATTTCGGAAATATGGGAACACAATCAGGGTCCTGTTTGATCAATGTTCCTGCGGACAGAGAGATAGGCTCCCTTCCGTTCGGCCTGGGAAATAAAGAGAAATCATTTCAATTCTTAGAACATAGAGTTTCTATCCAAGGCAAAACCAAAGAAGAGCAAGAGAAACTTTGGTGGAAAAGAATAGAAGAAGATCCTTTCGAAGAAGTGATCGTATTCGTTCACGGATTTAATGTAAACTTCGAAGAGGCAATTTTAAGAGCGGCCCAGCTCAAATACGATCTGAAATTTCCAGGCAAGGTAGCGCTGTATACTTGGCCGGCAGGAGGAGACGGTTCCATGCTTGGGACCTTCTTCCTAAAAAACACTTACGAAAAAAATCTAGTCTCTGCGAGAAGCAGCAGGGATTCTTTCAAATACTTCCTGAAAAGAATGGCCTCCACTAACAAAAAGATCCATCTATTGGTCCATTCTATGGGGCATCAGGTAGTCTTAAATTCAGTTTCCGAACTTTCTAAAGAATGGGGAGACAGACCTTTTCTAAAGGAACTGGTTTTGAATGCGCCTGATTACGATACCGGTGAGTTTATACTCATATTAGATAGTTTATTAAAATCTTCGGAAAGGATCACATTGTACTGCTCTCCCGGAGACTCCGCATTATTTGCCTCCGCACAGATCCACCAAACTGGAAGACTAGGCGCCTGTTCCAAATTTCCAGGAGTGGATGTGGTCAATGTAAACCCGATCGACTCCTCTTTATTGTCGCTAGGTCACGGATATTATTCTTCCCGTCCGATTTTGACCGATCTATACCAATTGTTTTTGGGTCTGGGAGCGGAGAAGAGGTTGTTCATCCGTAAGTCCTACGGGAACGAAAACTATATTCTCCGAAATTAAATCCTTCTAAACCCGGAATCGATCCACCTGTCCCTGGGACGGGAATATCCGCGCAAGATCACACGTTAGACGATATATCAAAAAATTTCGGATTTTAGTCCGAAAGGATTAGATGGGTTTTTATATACGAATGGTTGTTTCAAAAAAAATTACAGGGTAATAAACATTCCTTACAAAAATCACACTTATATTCTATTTTACTTGCAAAGATCTCTATTCATTTTTCGCCCATATTTCTGCAGATATTTTCACTTATCATTTTTCATTTATGTGGTTGAAACAATCGGTTTTATTCGTAGATTAGAAGTATGCTCACAAAACCTAAGATCCTAGTTGTGGAAGATGAGATCATAGTCGCAGTCAACTTGGGCCAGAAACTTAAAAAATTAGGTTACGATCTCGTGGGCATCACATCCTCCGGAGAGGAGGCCATCCAAAAGGCGGAAGAGAATCATCCAGATCTGGTCCTAATGGATATCAATATTGAAGGAAATCTGGACGGGATCCAAACTGCCGAACTACTAAGGAATAGATTCCAAACCCCGGTTATTTATCTTACAGCATATGCGGACGAGAACACTCTCAATAGGGCCAAAAGAACTCAGCCTTTAGGTTATATAGTCAAACCTTTTGAATCCGACCAGCTCCGTTCTTCTATCGAAGTTGCTTTGTATAAAAACGAGCTGGAGCATAGAAATCGCAAAAACGAAGAATCCTTAAAATCCACTTTGAACCAAATGGAATCCGGGATCATCACTACGGATGAGAACGGCCTAGTACTATTTTGTAATCCGGTGGCGGAAAAGATCGCAGGTCTTAGTTACGCAGAGTCTATAGGACTTTCCTTAACAAAGATTTTAAAATTAGAAGATCCAAACTCTTCCTCTTATACTCTTCCTCTTTCGGACGTGTTAACCTCTAACCAAACGATTGAGAAAAATGGAATATTCGCGGTCGATGGGATCGGAAATAAAACTTCAGTTTCCGTTCAGATCTCTCCCATCTTAAACACCGAAGGAAAATCCAGCGGTTCTATCACTGTTCTTCGTTTGGGAGAATCGGATAATACAAACCAGTCTTACTTAAAAGAGATCCACCATAGGATCAAAAACAATCTTACAGTTATTTCCTCTTTGCTGAGCATGAACGCTTCCAACCTGAAGGACCAGGAGACCTTGGATATTTTCAAGGACAGCCAGCATAGGATACAGGCAGTGGCCCTTCTGCACGAAGTGCTTTATGAAAACCATGATCTGTCTTCTATCAGTTTCGATCTGTATGTGCGCAAGCTTACCGATCTTTTATTCGAAGTATATAAAGTAGATCGTTCTAAGTTCAAACTAGTGTTGGATATCCAAACTCCAAAGATCCCAAGCGAGATGGGTATGAACTGTGCATTGATCATAAACGAACTTTTAACTAATTCATTCAAACATGGGTTCAAAGGCAGAGAGAGTGGTTCTATATTGATCCGTTTTAGTTTGAATGACGAACGATATTTCTTAGAAGTGAAAGATGACGGTGTGGGTGTGTCCGAGGATACTATGGCTCAAACCCGCAATTCAGGCTCTTTGGGACTTTCTTTGGTAGATTCTTTCGTAAAACTTTTAAGAGGAAAACTTAAGCTTGAGAACGATAACGGCTGCAAGGCCACCTTAAGCTTCCCTGTAAAACACGAGACCTAAAAAACGTTTTACTCGTCGGCTGAATCGGACAACTCTGATCCCGATGAAGACAAACTTTGAATTCTTTGAAATCGTCGAGAGAGAAGACGGAGTAGCTATCGTCTTCTTAAACCGTCCCGACAAAAGAAATGCGATGAACTGGAGTTTCTGGAGAGACCTTCCGGATGTCGTACACGAAATTAACTCCAATCAAAAAATCAGATCCTTCGTAGTTGCAGCAAGAGGCAAATCATTCTCCACAGGTTTGGACCTGGACTCATTCTTCCAAGAATTTGGATCCGTAGTACAAGGTACCTATGGAGATGATCGTAAAAAATTCTATGAACTGATCCTCCGAATGCAGAAAGGGATCAATGCAGTTTATGATTCTCCTAAACCTTCCGTTGCCGCAGTCCAAAAACATTGTATCGGTGGCGGACTAGATCTGATCTCTGCTTGCGATATTCGTTATGCGACTTACGATGCAAGCATCTCCTTAAGAGAAGCAAAGGTAGCGATCGTAGCGGATATGGGCTCTATCAACAGACTTCCTTCTATCATTGGACAAGGAAACACGAGAGAACTCGCCTACACCGGTAAAGACATAGACGGAGAAGAAGCTCTCAGAATGGGACTTGTCTCTAAATTGTTCAAGGACCAAGACCAACTTTTGGAAGGTGCAATTGCAACCGCTTCCGAGATCGCTGCAAATCCAAGAATAGTGGTAGAAGGTACTAAGGAAGTAATGAACTACTCCGAAGGAAAACCTTTAGCTGTCGGTTTGAACTATGTCGCGGTTTGGAATTCCAGCTTTATGGATTCCAGGGATTTTAGAGAGGCAATGAAAGCCTTTAAAGATAGAAAAAGGCCGGAATATAATAAGAATTAATTTAGCAAGCGTGGGTGGGATGTGGGAACTCCTGCAAACGGTAGATACGTTTTGTGGAATTCCTGCATCCTAATTAAACGTAAAGATCCAAAAGTCTGGATCTCCCTTCGGAAGCTTGGGCTTGCACTTGAGCCTCTACGTTCAGCTTCAAAAGTTTAGAATTCATATCCGACTGAGCTTGGAATATTTCCCTAGGCAGATTGGCGATTCTTTCGATCATGAGAGATTGGCTGGTTTGGCTACCGATTTCCATTTTCTTTACCTCTATAGAGTGGGGATTTTTTCTTTCCTTTGCCCCCGTTTCAATCATCGGTTGATCTGTGGAAAACTTGATTATTTTAGGAATTTTTTTAGCCTGTCCCAGTCGTGGGTTTTAGGGAACTGATCATAAGCGCCATCCATCGGGAAAGGCAGAGAGAATTTACTAAGGCGTTTAACCTATACAAGGAATCCCTGAATTTTACCAAAAATCCCAAAACCGTAGTGAAGGTGAAAAACCGCCAGGCATGGTGCCAATATTATATTGGGAATACCAGAGAGACCCTGAATCTTTTCCAGGAATTGCAGGACCGTTTTTCCACTCATCCGGAAAGCAGATTGTATTATGCAAATTATCTCATCAAGGTTCACAATTTTAAATCCGCTAAAAAGATACTTACCACTGCAATCGAGATATTCCCGGACCAGTTGGAATTATATCTAACTCTAGCGAGTTTATTAAAAGATACGGATAGATCCAATGAGGCGATCCAAGTATTAAAGCAGGCCTTATCCCAGGAAAAACTGTCCAGAGGAAGAGGGATCAAACGAAAAGATATTTGGTCCGAACTCGGATATTTGTATTATCAAAGGGGAGATTATAACTCGGCCTTAGCTTCTTTAAAAACCGCCATGAGAATGGACGAAGAAGAGACCTTTTTACATTACGATATGATCGCTCAGTGTTATCTGAAAGTTTCGGATCATAAGAATGCACTTAAATTCATAGATCTATATATCAAATATTTCGGAGAATCCGACGCGGATATACTCGTTGTAAAAGCGAGAGCCCACGCTCAATTGCAGGAAAGTCACTTGGCCTGCGCTTCTTTACTGCAGGCCTACTCCATGGAAAACGGTCTTAAACTTTCTGCGGAGGATATGGTGGATTTCGGCCCGTTATTGCAGACCGGTTTTTTTGATACATTAGAGAATGTTGAAATAGACGAAGCCTGATCACCTGCCTCGCATAACCTGCAAACTTAATTCAAATCACTACCATTCTACATTGGCAGGATTTGCATCTACAGGATAAGTAGAAATATCGTATTTTAAGGCATTCACTATTCCATCATCTAATGCGGATTTTATAACATTCCTATTCGTATCTAAGAAACTTTGAGCGTTATAAACAAAAGACGCAAAAAGAGGATTATTATAATAATTAAATATGACATCCGATATGGGAGTATGATACGGGACATCAGTTAAAAATACGGGATAAGATTTCACCTCAATACCACAAGAACAAACCTGACTTAAAGGCTCCATATCCGTTTGGAGTTTAGGTTCCCCATTATCAAACGATCCGTTATTATTCGTATCGATCCACAAACGCGGCAGGTCTTCGTCGTATAAAATCGGAGCAGAGGAACTTGCAGCTTTAATAAATTTTAGAGGATAACCGTATTGGGCCATACTATCGGAGGCAGGAGTAAGAGTGGCAAGATTGGAAGAAAGGATCAAATCAAAATCATCGTTATAATATTGAAAGTAAAAACCTCCGGTTGAATATCCGATAGCTTTACCTGCATAACCGTCGGAGGTGGATACAAAAGCAAAAGTCCTTTCAAGTTCGTAAATAAATTCAGGATAGAACTGGCCCTCGTAAGTATAATCCGGAATTACTTCTTTATCAGATGAATAAAAATAATAGTCCTGACCTACTCTTGAGATCCGAAATGCCTTGCCATATCTTAAAAAGAGATCAGAGGACGAATTCTGATCATAGACTCTAAAATGTACCAACGAGCGATTTTGGACCGAATATGTAGTGTTAGCCCTTTTTACTATAGAATATCCAGAAGAGTAAAGATATGGAAGAGGATTAACAATTTTATCAAAGTACGAAAGTAGAATAGTTTCCGAGGGAGTATTAAAATTTTCGACCTGTATAGTCACAAAACGCCTTAGATATTCATCCAAATCATATTTCATTTCAATAAAATAGACTGAATTCTGCAGATAATAGCGTAAAGATACGTTCTTATATTCTTTTCCCTCAAATTCAATATCTCCTATTACAAGAGCCGCTCCCAATTCAACTGTATCCGCATAATTTAGGATAATATACTTGCATAGATCGTTTTCCTGAATGATCGAATACACTGCATCCATCTCCGAATTCAAATTGGAAGTGTATAATTCCGATTGTGGTAAAATTGAGTAAGCTCCCAAACTCTGATCGGAAGATTTACTTCCAAGCTTCATTAGATCCTTCTTGGTTGGAAGCTCTTGAACCAGATATTTTGGAGAATTCGGAACTGACTGAACGACACCGAATAAGAAGGCCAAACTACTTATTGGCTCAGAACCGGCCCCAGGCTGGCAGCCGTAAGAAAAAATATTAAACCCGAAGATCAGAATAAAAGAAAATAATATTTTTTTCATACGTTAGCCAAAATATGGGAAATCCCCGGATAGATTCTTTATAAGTTTTAGCTAACGTTAGGCGCAACAATATTTTGCCATATATTCCTTATTTTCTATAGAAAAGGCGATTATGCGGGAATTTTATTCTTCTCCCGCATATATTTGAAGACGTAATTTAAAAGATCACTTCCCTGCTAATTTTCTCTTAGCAAGATCTTGGATCTTTAAAAAATCCTCTAACTTCAAAGTGTTTTTTTCTCCCACAGGAGAATTACTTATTTCACTATGGTTGTGAACATAAGGAATTCCAATCTTTAGCAGATCATCCTTATCGATCACAATCGTTTTTGTTCCTCTTGTGACTGTGAGATAATCGGATGTAGGTATCATCTTAGAATGGTCTGAAGAATTTTCCAACTCCACCTTACCTTGGCAATGGCAGATAAAAGTCATGTCTTCTACAATATTAGTAAAAAATTGAGTTCCTCTTACACCCGCAGTAGTTGTTGGAGTTCCTAAGCTTAAGCCCTCACCTTTTGCAAGTTTATTGGAGAGAAGCCATGATCTTCCCTTCTCTTGGAAAAACTTTTTGTCAGATTTGATGTCGTCGAAGCGGAATCTGGAACCGGATTGGATTTCCAGCAAGGAAACATTTTCTCCAAATGCGATCGTTGCAGTGGCGCCTTCGTCCGTAACCAATGTGTCACCGTTTTGGATCTCTTTGTTCACTTCTGCCTTGGATTTTTCGGAACCCCTTTCTAAGGTTACGTTCCCTACAACAAATGTGATCACTCCCTTACCTACATCCGCTTCCTTTTTACCGCAAGAAAACAAAACGCATGTTATACCTAGAAGAAATAGAACTGATAATATTTTCATAGCGGTCGATTGTGGAGGCTCTTTTAAAGGAAGTAAATCTATTTTTGAAAAAGAAGAGACTATTATAGTCCGTACCAATCTTTAGTTTATCAATAAACATCCGATGTCGGGCTTCCAGAGCCGATGCAGTAGGCTCTTATAATTATTCTAAACGAAGAAGCGGGTAAATAAAAGTCTTATTGGCGCTTATTTTTTCTGAGAAGTTTTCTTGGGAGAAGGGACTTTCCGTTTTGTAGCCTTCTTCTTAGAAGCCTTGGAGGTCCTATTATAATCCAAGGCAAGTCCCATCCAGTATCCAAACTCTTTCTCAAGCTTTACTTCTTCGATATTTACGAATACAAATCCTTTCATCAGATTTCCATTATGGATCATTGGTCTGGCTTTTTTCTTTTCTAAAACGGATTCGTAATCTTTGGGATCTATTCTGAACATAAGCTCCTCGTCCCTGACACAAACGCACATCTTTCCGTTTACCATAAAACAAAGACCACCGAACATTTTTTTCTCTTCTACCTCTTTTTGTTCGGTGAGAGTTTTTCGTACACGTTCGGCCGTTTTTTCGTGAATCGCCATATACTTTTCCTAAGTTTTTAGATGTTTATTCGAATGAAAATCCGATTACTCAGGAACATTCGCGAGCTGGTTTACATCTTCTCCCGGGACCAAAATAAATTCTCCATTAGAACCTTTTAGTCTGCTTTCCAGAAACGGTTTATATTCTTCCGAATTATAAAAGTTTCGGAGAGCTTCTTTGGACGGCCATTCGATGATCAGGAATAGTTGAGGAAGTTTTCTGTCCCCTTCTATCTTTTCCATATTCGTGGTCCTGGAAAGATATCTTCCCCCGAATTTTTCCACCATCTTGGTCACACTGCGCACATAAGCAGGGATCCAACGCGCGCTGGTAATATTTAATTCTGCTACGGAGTAATACTTCATGACCTTCTCCAATCTTAGATTTTGAAATGGTTGCAAGCCTTTTCAGGATTACTTTGAGATGTAAACTAGTGAAAATCCGTATATTCTTATCATCTCGAACGAATTTTTAAGGGCGATATTATAAGATCAGTCGAATCTTACTCGGTTTTGGTGCAAAATCCATCATAGACAAGCGGGATGTAATCGGTTCTTTCAAAGGGATCGATAGAATGTATCCGCCGAGGAAAAAATGCAAAAAGAACATTTCGACGTGATCACTGTGGGCGCGGGTTTATCAGGGATCAGCGCAGGTTATCATCTTCAAAAACTTTGCCCGGGTAAAAAATATACGATCTTAGAAAGTAGATCGGATATAGGCGGGACCTGGAGCCTATTTCGTTATCCTGGAATTCGTTCCGATTCCGATATGTTTACTTTGGGTTATTCTTTCCGACCTTGGAAAGAAGCGAAGGCAATCGCCGACGGACCTTCTATCCTAAATTATGTGAGGGAAACAGCATCCGAATTCGGAATAGATCGTAATATCAGATTTGAACATAGAGTAACCTCGACTTCTTGGTCCAGTAAGGAAAATTTTTGGACTTTAACCGTAGAAGTAGGACCTAAAAAAGAAAAACGCACATACACTGCGGACTTTCTTTATATTTGCAGCGGTTATTATAATTACGATAAAGGGTTCACTCCGAATTTTCCCGGAGTAAAGAATTTTAAAGGACAGATCATTCATCCTCAACATTGGCCTGAAAATTTAAACTATAAGGGCAAAAAGGTAGTAGTGATCGGAAGCGGTGCAACTGCGGTTACATTAGTTCCATCTATGGCGGATGATGCTTCTCATGTTACTATGCTGCAAAGGTCTCCTACTTATATTACCAGTCTTCCATCCAAAGATATAGTCGCAGATTTTTTAAGATTTATTCTGCCTGCGAAACTTGCTCATCATATCACTCGTATCAAAAACATTCTGATCCAAATTTGGTTCTATCAAGTTTGTAAAAGATCTCCTAACTTTGCGAAGTGGCTGATCAGATTAAGATTAAAAGCCTCTCTTCCTAAAGGTTATGATATAGATACTCATTTCAAACCGAATTACCAGCCTTGGGATCAAAGAGTATGTTTGGTGCCCGACTCCGATCTTTTCAAGTCGATCTCCAAAGGTAAAGCATCCATAGTCACAGATCATATTGAAACTTTCACAGCCAAGGGGATTAAATTAAAATCCGGGAAAGAATTAGAAGCGGATATTATAGTCACTGCAACAGGATTAGAATTACTCGCAATCGGCGGGATACAACTAAAGGTAGACGGTGAAGCGGTAGATATTTCCAAACAATTTACATTCAAAGGTTTAATGCTAAGCGGAGTTCCTAACTTCGCATTTTGTGTGGGTTATACAAACGCATCTTGGACATTAAGAGCGGATCTAACTTCTACTTATGTTGCGCGACTTCTGAACCATATGGATTCAAAAGGTTACAAACAATGTGTTCCGGTTTGTGATCCTTCCAAAATGGAGAAGGAGCCTATACTGGATCTGAATTCCGGATACATCCAAAGAGCCATAGAGCAGTTCCCTCAAAGGGGAGCAAATAGACCTTGGAGATTCCATCAGAATTATCTAATGGATCTATTCGATATAAATTTCGCGAACGTGAACGACTCTAACCTGTCGTTCGGATAAAAACAAAATAGGAAGAAGAAAACCCAAATGAAAAGTTTTAAAAATAAAGTGGCCGCCATTACCGGGGCCGGATCGGGAATGGGCAGAGAACTTGCGATCCAACTTGCGGAACAAGAATGCAATCTCGCATTATCAGACGTAAACGAAGCTGGCCTTGCGGAAACAGTTCAATTAGTAAAGAAGAAGAATCCGAATATTTCCGTTACCAGCCAAAAACTGGACGTATCGGATCGCTCCGCTGTTTTCGATTGGGCCTCAAAAGTAGCCAAAGATCATAATAAGATAAATTTAATATTTAATAATGCAGGGATCGCATTCGGCTCCACGATAGAAGGATTCGAATCCAAAGATTTTCAAAGAGTTATGGACATCAACTTCGGCGGAGTAGTGAACGGAACCCAAGCATTTCTGCCCTATTTAAAAGAAAGTGGAGAAGGTCATATCATCAATACCTCTAGTGTATTCGGGATCATCGCAGTTCCAGGGACCTCTGCATACAATGCATCCAAATTTGCAGTGAGAGGATTTACGGAGACCTTAAGGCAAGAATTGGACCTTACCAAAGTGAAAGTTTCCGCAACCAGCGTCCATCCTGGCGGTATCAAAACTGCAATTGCAAAAAGTTCTAAGACCAATGATAGCGTGAGAGCACTTGGCTTGGATCCAAATACTGCAGGGGAAAAGATGTCCGCTCAGTTTATAACGACTGCAGAACGCGCCGCAAAAGTGATCCTTAAAGGAGTAAAAAAGAATTCCCGCAGAGTTCTTATCGGGCCGGATGCAGTATTTGTGGATCTGATGCAGAGATTACTTCCCACTTCTTACCAGGTAATAATCGGGAAACTTCTACTCAAACAAATGAGATAAATTCGATTTACGGAGAGCCATTCGATTGGCTTTCCGTAAACAAAATCCGTTTGTAAGAGACCCTATCCGAAAAATATAAAGAATTTTTCAGGAAAGTAGTGATCTCACTGTATTACTTGTTTTATGATATCCAGGAATTGTGCGGGCCGAAACGGTTTAATGATCCATCCGTTCGCTCCGGCTTCTGCGCCTTTCTGTTTTATATTTTCTTCCGACTCGGTAGTTAGGGTCAGAATAGGCACATTCGTATTTCTCTTTCTTACCTCGCGTATAAAAGCAAGCCCGTCCATCACCGGCATATTTATATCCGTTATGACTAGATCGTATTCGGCATCGCTGAATTTGTCTATGCCCTCCTTTCCGTCGGATGCAAGAGTGACTTCATAGCCGCCTATCCCCAACGTCTGCTGGACCAAACTCCTCATAGTAGCCGAATCATCTACCGCTAGTATCCTTAAGTTCCCCATATATTAAGCTCCTTTAATAAATAACGTAAAGTTGGAAGGATTCAATTCATAAAAACGGCATAGACCGAATTCACGAATGATGAAATTTTTGGAATATTCCGATATCGATTCTGCAGAACCCAAAATAAGAAAGCTGTCTTGATCCAATGCCTTCTCTATTTTATTGAATAAACTTTTTCGCTCCTGCTGATCGAAATAATAAGATACGTTCCTGCATAGTATTAAATCACAACCGGATGGATAAGGATCGTAGATCAAATTATGCTGTTTAAATTCTATAATAGATCTTATTTCATCATTCACCCTGTACAGTCCTTTGGAGACAGGATCGAAATACTTTGCAAGATGTGCCTCAGGCAATCCCCTTCCTATCTCGAAAGCGGAAAAAACCCCGCCTTTGGCTTTTTCTATCGTATCCTTTGCTATATCCGTTGCGGTTATGCTGATATTCTTAAATAAATGAGGATACCTTTCATGGATGGAGATCGCCACCGAATAAGGCTCTTGTCCCGTGGAACAGGCAGCCGACCATATTTTGATCTTGGGATCCTTCTGTTGTTTTCTCTCCAAGATCTCAGGTATGATCCTTTCTAAGATCGCTCCGAAAATACTTTCGTCCCTAAAAAATCTAGTTTCGTGAGTAGTTACTCTTTCTATTACTCTCTCCCTAAATTCAAGATCGGAACCTTCTTTGAATTTTTTAGACAATTGCCCGAAGTCGGATAAATTATAATCCGCTAATATATCCGAGAGACGACTTTCCAAAAGATAAATTTTTTCTTCGGTCAGGGATATGCCCGTCGCCTGTTTTATCGCGTCCATCAATTCGAAAGTAGCATCTAACATTATAATGAGTTCCTTTGTAATAGGTTAGAGATCTTTTCGGCGATATGATCCACATCCAATACTTCATCTACGAGCCCCTCCTGTACCGGACGATTGGGCATTCCAAAAACCGTACACGATTCCCTATTCTGAGCGATCAAGTATGCTCCATTCTTCTTTAACTCCTTCATTCCGAGATAACCGTCTTCTCCCATTCCTGTCATAATGATCGCGGTTGTTTCTTTCGGAAAATTTTCGGCTAAAGATCTAAATAGAATATTTACGGAAGGTTTACATAATTCCTCTTCAGGACCGTTAAACACTCTTGCAGAAGGGCCGGAATTGCCGTTGATTATCTCGAGTTGTTTTCCCCCGGGAGCTATATAAGCTACTCCTTTCCGCAATACTTCGCCGTCCTCCGCTTCTTTGATCAGAATATTCGCCGCCTGCGAAAGGCTTTCCGCTAGATAATTGGTGAATAAAGGAGGCATATGTTGTGCGATTACGATACTTCCGCTAAGATCCGACGGTAACTTTTGGAATAATTGACGCAACGCGATCGGTCCTCCGGTAGATATTCCTATCGCGCATATCGAACAATCCTTCTCCCTTCTGGTTTGGACAATATTAACGGGAATATTTTTCTTTTCCGCCGGACTCTGGATGATCGGCTTGATTGGACTAAGGGCTTTGATCTTTGAAGTCAATAACTCCAAGGTTTCGCTTAACGCTCCTTCTTGCCCTCCGTTAGGTTTCGGCACAAAATCGATCGCCCCCATATCCAAAGCTTTCAAAGTGATCTTAGCTCCTTCTTGAGTGAGAGAACTGAGCATAATCACCTTTGTGTCTGGAAATTTAGATTTAATTTCCTCCAAAGTTTGGATCCCGTTCATCTGAGGCATTTCTACATCCAAGATCACGAAGTCCGGTTTCAGTTGAGCGATCTTAGGAAGTGCGAACTTACCGTCGATCGCCGCTCCTAAAAATTCGATCTCTCCATCTTGGGAAAAAGTGTTCCGAAGAAGGTTCCGGTAGACCAAAGAATCGTCCACGATGAAGACGGATGTCTTCCGAGACGTTTTATTTTTTTCCACAGGTAATTCCAAGGCGCTCACCTTTTACTTAGCCGAATTCGAAATTTTGAATTGATTCACCAACATCGTCATACCTGCGGCAAGATCCTGGAGAGATTGGGAAAGTTTCGATACGCTGTTCGAGTCCTTTGCACCGTCTAGAGAAGCGGTAGAGATCCCGTTGATATTTTTAGTAACGTCATTCGAGGTAAGAGAAGTCTGACTGACGTTAGCTGCAATTTCCTTAGTCGTGATTGACTGTTCTTCGACCGCGGAAGCGATACTTCCACTGATCTCGTTCACTTCAGCGATCACACTCGTAATTTTACTGATGGACTCGATCACCTTCTCCGTACTCTTCTGTATGGCAGAGATCTTACTTTTGATCTCTTCTGAAGATTCCGCGGACTGACGCGCAAGCTCTTTTACTTCGGATGCGACTACGGCAAAACCTTTCCCGGCGTCTCCCGCCCCCGCAGCTTCGATCGCTGCATTTAACGCAAGAAGTTTAGTTTGAGCGGCAATATTGGAAATACTTTCGATTACGTTACCGATCTCGTTCGCATTCTCTCCCAATTCTTTTACGACCCTGCTTGTTTCGATCGCGGTAGAATTTGCCTCTCTTGCTATCTTTGCGGAGTCTGCCGCTTTTTTAGCCACTTCTCCTACGGAAACGGACATTTCTTCGATAGAACTCGAAACAACATTCAAATTCTGATTCATCTGAGTTGCTGCAGCTGCAATCGTTTGAGATTGTTGTGACATTTCCTCTATCCCTGAGGATAAGTTCAGACTTGCTCCCGATAGGTCTTGAGCGGAGGAAAAGAGTATATCTCCGTTTTCTTTTAATCGTGAGATCAATGCCGCCGTATTGATCAGCATATTCAAGATCGCTTTTCCTAATTCACCCAATTCGTCGTTACGATTGTGAGCGATATTCACGGAAAGATCACCGGTAGCTATTTTGTTTGCGATATCCGTAGCTTCTTTGAGAGGTTTCAGAATATAAAAAGTAAGATAGCCGCCTAATAGGATCTGGATAACCGCAAAAAATCCCGCAATCCCCATAGTCGCCTCGGAGGCTAAACCGATATATTCTGAAACCGCTAAACTTCCAAGACCCAGTAGGTTCAAAAATATAAACGAGAATAATTTTGTTCTAATGGATATTTTTCTTTTCTGAGTAGGTTCTAATTTTCGTTTTCCAGCAAGTATATCGGCGTATAATTTGGAAGCGGCTTCGACTTGTTGGCGTGCCGGAGTTCTTCTCACCGACATAAAGCCTACAATATTCCCGTTCTCTACTTTAGGGGCTACGTTCGCATCTACCCAATAATGGTCCCCATTTTTGGATCTATTCTTAACGATCCCTCTCCAAGGTTTACCGCTCTGGATCGTGTCCCAAAAATCCTTAAATACACTCCTAGGTATATCCGGGTGTCGAACCACATTATGAGGTTTACCGACCAACTCATCATCGGTCAAACCCGCTATTTCCAAAAACTCTTTGTTAGCATAGATAACCCGACCTTTCAAATCGGTCATCGAAACAAGAGTGGTCCCTTCTTTAACAAAACGTTCATTGTCCGTCAACGTTACGGACATTTGTTTTTTCTCAGTTTCCTTTTCTTTACTTTGAGACACAAAACCTAGCATATAACACTCCTCACTCGTCTTCTAGACGTAGTAGCTCTTCCCTGTTTAAAATTATCATGGTCTTATCTTTTAAAATGGTTACGTTTCGAATGAATCTCGCCTCCTTCTCATTCAAATGAGAAGGGCAATTCTCTAGATCCTTGTTTGCCACTTCTACGATATCCGAAACCGAATCGGAAAGAATGGCGAAGGTTTCTTTTTTTCCTTTTAAACGAATGAGGGAATGTTTTCCTTCTCCGCTTATACTATCTTTGCCGAAAAGAGATCTTAAGTTAAGTATAGTAACAAGGTCCCCTCGTAGATTCACGATCCCTTCTATGTAATCAGGAGAATGAGGGACTTTTAATATTCTTTTGTTATGATCCACTTCCTTACATCCTTCCAAAGGAAGTCCATAGATCTCGGTCCCGAGGAAGAATGATAAATATTGTTTCTTGTCTTCTTGATCCGCCATATATCACTCCGAAATAATTCCCTGACGAACTATATCTTTTCCGATCTTTTTCAGGACGGCAATTGGATCGATAACGATAACCATTTGCCCGAATACGATCCCGTTACCTATAACTCCGGAAGATTGATCTTCGTTCTTGGAAAAAGAATCTATTTCTCCCACAACATTATGGATTTCTTGTACAAGAATTCCCTTCTTCCCTAAAGAAGTCTGGATGAGTATCATAGTTCTCTCCACATCCTTTTCTTCTTCTTTCAGATTGAAATAACGGTCCAATCTGCAAAGTTCTACGACTTCCCCGCGGTATTGGATAACCTCTCTATCCATAACTCTTTCGAAATATTTCGGATCCACTTGTTCGATCCGGATCACGGATCTTGAATCCAAACCGAACATCTGCTTATTGACGGAGAACAGTAGATAATGCTCCTTCTCTCCGATCTCGCGAACGGTTTTAGAGCGAAGCTCCTCTTTTACGTTCGTATGTAACTTTAAGAATTTGCTGATCCCCGAAATGTCCAGGATCAACGCGACATTTCCGTCGCCCAAGATCGCAGCGCCTGTATAAAGATTGATCTTTGCCAGATCTTTAGAAAGAGGTTTGACCACTATCTCTTCCGGATTTTCGATCTCTTCTATCAACATTCCGAATTTGTGTTTTTCCGTATGAACTACCACGATGTATTTGTCCTTCTCTTCCTCCAACCGATCGGAAGATAATCCCAGTAACACTCCCGTGTTGATCAAAGGAAGAAGGTGACCTCTTAGTTGATACACCATCTTATTTTCCAAATAAGATAGGGACCTTCGATCGAGTAAAATGAGCTCTGAAATATTCTGTTGAGGTATCGCAAAAAGCATTCCGGAAGTTTTAACCATTTGGCAATTTATGATGGAAAGAGTCTGAGGTAAGGAAGCGATAACCGAAGTCCCCGCACCTTGTCTGGACGAAACCGAAACGGTACCTCCCGCTTTCTGGAAATTCATTTTTACCACGTCCATGCCGACGCCGCGGCCGGAAGTAGAAGACACCGACTTAGCCGTGCTGAATCCCGGAGAAAAAATAAATTCGGATAATTCTTCCGGGGATTTTCTATTAGCTTCTTCTTCGGTTATAAGTCCTCTTTCAATCGCCTTACTCTTAATACTGTCAACGTTCAATCCTCTACCGTCGTCTTCTACTTTGAGAATAACGTTCCCTCCTCTTAAAGAAGCGGATAAATGTATTTTTCCTTTTTTAGGTTTTCCCGCCAAGGCACGTTCTTCCGGTGATTCTATTCCGTGATCGACAGAGTTCCTGATCATATGTGTGATCGGATCCGAGATCGAATCGATTATATTTTTATCAAGTTCGACTTCTCCTCCCTCCAGGAATAGCTCGACTTCCTTTCCGGTGGTCCTTTCAAGATCGTGGATCAATCTTGGGATCCTTTTATACAATGATTCCAATTTTTGGAGCCTAGTTCGCATAACGCTCTCTTGAGAGGATGTGATCAACTGGCTCAAATTACGGACTATAGATAGTAAAGAAGGATCGTCGTAACTCTCGATCTTTTGCAGTAGTTGGTTCCTTACTATAATTGTTTCACCCGCTAGATTGATCATATGATCCAAAAGCTGAAGTGGGATCTTAAGATAATGTTCCGCAGAAACCTCTTTCAACTTGGTCTGACTTTCGGCCTCAACTACTGGCTTAGCGGATCTGTCCGACGTTGGCAGAGATACCTGCGGGTTTTCCTTTAATTCCGGTTTAAAAATCGTGGAAGCCGAAAGTAAAGAAACGGGAGAAAGTTCCAAAAAACTTTCCTTATCCGCAGAATACATTATGACAGCATAATGTATTTTATTCTCGGAGCCGTTCGAATAAGATCCGTTCTTTCCGTTAAAATCGCCGTGGCTCAAAACCATGCCGATACCGGAAAACTTCTCTATTACATCCGAACAATTTTTATCTTGCGGATCTTTCTGCTGAAACTTGATCAGAAAAAGAGAAGAAGCTTCCTGCTCTGCCTTTACGATATAACTTTTAGGGATTAATACTTTCCCATCTTTGAACAAAATCCTTTCCCCTTCCTTACTTGGAGAGGGATTGACCGGTTTATCCTTTTTAGGAGGAGTAAATAATCCGAATCTAGGTTTTTCGTCCTCGCCTGATCTTTCATCCGCCTTCAGACTTTCATTGATCCTCGACACCAACTCGGAAACTTTCGAATCAGGAACGCTATTCCTGCGCTCGTTCATTTCTTTAAGAGCGTCTATACAGTCCAAAAAAAGACCGATCTCCCTATCCGCAGGCTTGGTCTCCTTTTTGCGGAATTGGTTCAGAAGACTTTCGAATGAATGAGCCAATCCGGTGATCAACGGAAAATCGAAAATGGCCGAGTTACCCTTTATAGTATGGATCACTCTAAAAAGAGTATTGATCTGCTCCGGTTGATAATCCTTCTCCAATTCGAGAATAGACTCTTCAGCCATATCCAGTAGTTCTCTAGCCTCTACCAGATAATCTTTTAACAGGTTTTCGTAATCGACTTCCATATATTCTATATCCTATACGGATGCCACGGGAAAGAAAACTTCCGACATTACACAAGGTTCAACTACAGCGGAAGTATGATCCGAAACATTATGAATATTAAATATTCCACGATGTTTATTCACTATCATGTCGACGGCTGTCAAACCGAGCCCCATTCCGAACCTCTCTAATTCCGAAAACTCCTCTACAGGAGGAAGCAAACGAAAGAAAGGGCGAGTCACCAAAACTTCCTTATTTTCCTCATCTACAAGGTTTTGAGCGGAAGTGACTACGTTCTTGATTGCTATACAGAAATATCCGTCTATCTTACCGAAATAAACGTCTATGAAGGTTGACTTCTTGGAATATTTCATAGCGTTTAAGATGAGTTCATCGAATACGATGCCAACCCAATCTAATTGCGCCTTAAGTGACCCTTTCGATTTGCAGGACGAAAACCGTATCTTTAGGTCCTTCTTATCCAAAAATGGAACGAACGCCTCAGACCTTTTAGTCAAAGTATTTACCAAATCGCCGATGGAAATTGTTTCCATCTTTGCCTGTTCTCCGGCCAGAGCCAGAATGGTGGACAGACTTCCTAATTGTTTTCTTAAAACGTCCTGGCTAGCATAAAGAAGATTTAATATTTCGTTATTTACCAATGCACCGTTCTCGGTAGTTTGATGTCCCATTTTCAGCAGATCCAGAAGGGAAAGAATAGAACCGATCCCGGATCCCTGAGAAAAGGAAGTATTCAAAGATTTTATGGTAGAAAGAGATAATGAAGTCTCATCGGACTTTCGGATGGACTCTTTATATGTTAACCAATCCAGCTGCTCTTTTAATACATCACGATTCGATTTTTCCGCACCCGCTTGAAATTCCCGCAAGTTGTTATATTGAAAAGCCAAGGTGACCGTTCTATCAAAGGCTTCTCTCGTAACAGGTTTAACAAGATAATCAAAAACTCCCAGCTTCATCACTTCGATTATCTTGTCAGGCTCATATAGAGAAGATTGTACTACTATAATTGCATTCGGATCCTTCTTCTTAAGCTCACGTATAAAGGATGGCCCATCCAGTTCAGGCATCACCAAATCCACAATGTATAACGCATAAGGTTTAGAAGCGGAAAGGATCTTCTTCATTCCTTCCTTACCGTTAGAAGCGATATCGAAGTCCCAATTCATCTTTCTACAAAAGTTATCGTAGACCGTAGCGATCTCCGGTGAATCCTCTAATATCAGAATTTTTCCCATCCTAGATTCTCCGGAAAGAACCTGCATATCTACAACTTGATCTAACTCCCGACCCATATATCTTTCTTCCCCTGTTCTCGTCGTGCTCGCTTGAATGAAGATCAAGGATCACAATCGAACAATTTTTAGAGACTTGAGATACATCGAAATTATTACGCAGGTCTACTACTTTTGAATATGAGAAATATAATTAACGGTACTTCACTTGAATATGTATAAGAAAAACATTACTCTACACACAAACGTCATACACACTGTCCTTAAAGCAACAATGCGAAATTGACAAATATCAATTTCCCGAATTCGTAAGGATATAAAGAGGTTACTGATTTTTTCCGGATCACTCAAAATACATTCCCGCGATCTCAGGTAAGCAGTGGAGACATTAGGCATTTTTTCGTCAGAAAATGATAGAGAAGAAAAAGGGTCTAATTTTGGAAAAGACAATAGCCAATCAGGAAACGGATAAAAGACCCTGCGATGTTCTGTCCGATCCCTCCACAATTTCCCGAATAGCAGATTCTTTCCTATATATGGAAGAACTTGCAGTGAAAGGTTGGTCTTCCGATACAAAAGCGATTATCACAAAAATTTTCGGGGATTCCGGACAGATTGCAGTACGTTTTCAAAAAGGATCTATTATCTCTTTGGGCGAAAAAGTCACTCTACAAAGAACACTAAAACATCATATAGAGCTGAACTGTAGAGCCGTCAGACGCCTTAATGACTTCGAATTTTTAATGCAAGCCGAATCGATTTCTATTGCTAAAACCAATCGAAAAGAAGAAAGGCTACGAGTTAAGAACGATTCCGTATTTGCAACGAATGTAGTATATCATCCGGAACGATTCGAATTAAACCGCCATATTTCTCTGAACGTTATTCGGGAAGCGTTAGAAATCTTTAAAGACGAATTGACACATCCTAAATTCGGAGAGATCAAGATAGGACTCTTTCAATCCGGACAGGAATCCAAATTTGAGATCGTCAGAAAAACTAAAAAGATCTTCTACATCCAAAATACGAGTAAACCTAGCTCTTACACGGAAGCCCTGCCTCAATTCGTACAATACAGCACTTACTTCGGTAAAAACATTCTTTCTGCAATTAGAAGTTATAAGAATGAATCAATTATATCGGAACTTATACTTCCGATCTTATATGATAAAAATGATAAAGACTCCTATCCCAAAGCTTATCTTTGGATCAGAAGCTATCGAGAACCGATCCTAGCGGAAGATCTTTCCGGGCTCTATGCATTATCGGAAAGGATCATCAATACGATCCAAAGTTCCGATTCGATCAAGGCAACGGACCGATTCAGTGTATTAAATATTTCCGAATCCGGTGCAAAAATAAGGATACATCAAAAAGATCTATTATATAACCTTTACGGAAAAGAGAGTCTCAAATTCGACCTTGTATTCAAGGGAAGACCTCCTATTCACATGAATGCGAAGATCTGCTGGCGCTCAGTCGATAGAAGTGGAAAACTTTCTTTAGGTTTACAATTCATTTACGACCAAGAGCAGCTTTCCAGTTTAAGAAAATTGGAATATAATCTGCAGTCCTTACGCAATCGTATAAGCGCCGGTGGAAGTGACGCTACGGCTTTTAAAATTTATCGAAGCCTGCGTCCAAAAAGAAAGAAATTTTAACCCAATCCTCACAAAAATCGCCTAAGCCCGAAGAAGGATATACTGCGCATTCAATCCTAAAAAGTCCTACACGAAAATAGTAATCCATTTTACTTTCGTTATATGGAAGGTTTGATCGAAAAGATAACTATAATTTCCGGTTCTCTCTCACTTTTTCTGTTTTTGGGAGAAGGTATTTCCAAGGAAAAATATCCTTGGAGATTGTATTTAATCGTAATCTACCTTTCGCATTCTTTTTTCATGCTATTAGGATGGGCTATTTTTTCGGGGCATAAAGATTATGCAGCAACTTTGATCTATTTTGCGGGCCCCATAATGTTTTGCCACGCTTGGGCTTTGCCGAGATCTCTCAGATGTATTAGTAATCTAGCGACCTTAGAGGAGCTTAAAAGAGATTTCGCCTCAGTAATCAAAGACTTTTTCCCCTGTTTGATTTCCTTTGCGATCATTCTTCCGACCTATTTTATAAATTACGATCATAGATTCGAATTTTTGAATGTTGTGACCTCTGGAACAAATTCAAAAAGTGTAAGTTTAATTCCGCCATTAGTCTTAATATCCGCAATCTTATATCAAATATACGGATTAGGGGTCACATATTTTCGTTCACGGAATTTTTTATTAGGAATGCAGGGAAGAATTATAAGGATCGTTTCCGGACTGTTGATCATTCGGTCCCTTTTCGGATTTGCGGAAAGAGCCGTCTCGAAAACTTCTTATTTAGATCTTCATATTTTGTCTTCGGGTATCATAATCCCTCTATTTTTCCTTTTATATAAACGATACATTAGCTACCAGCTCAGGAAAGGTTACGAGATCCAGAAACCTTATAAACAATCCAGACTGAACGAAATCGATTTAGATGAATTGGAAGAGCGTCTACAAATGATCATGCAAAGAGATAGGATCTATACGGAAGAATCGATCACATTAGCCGATCTGGCAAAATATGCGGATGTGACCGTCCACCAACTTTCCGAATATTTGAATGTGAAAAAGGGGATCTCGTTTCGCAACTATATCAACGAATGGCGAGTAAATTTAGCCTGTGAAATGCTGAAAACAAAGCCTGAAATGAGCATCCTTGACATTGCTTACGAATGCGGGTTCAAGGCTAAATCCTCTTTTCATCTCGCTTTCCAAAAACATACCGGAATGCATCCGAAAAAATTTCGGGCCGCTATCGATTTTTAGGTCCAGAATTATACGGATGGACGACTATCATTCGTTTGTCGGGTATACTGTCGCTTATCCTTATAAAATAAGATCGTTTGATCGGAGGAACGATTAGATTGAACGATATTTTTGAAGAAAAAAATGAAACATTCGATCATTAAGATCTTATCCTATTTCCTTTTCGTATCTTGCGGAACAAACCAAGTTTTTATAGACCAAGCCAATCAGGTTAGAATATCCAAAAACCAAGATACGGATTGTAAGCAGATAGGAGAATACGAGCAATACTATTGGTTGTACGGGCTCTATTCCATCAACGAGCCAAAATTCCAAAGTTCAAAATACAAAAAGATCAAGATCCGAGAGAAGGTAACCTGGAAAGACATATTGGTCACTATTCCGCTTGGGATCATCGCCTCTGTCGGAAGAAAAACATTTTCTTACCAAGACTGCGGGGATTTTCCTCCGGTGGAGACCGAATATTTAGTACATGAAAGAAATAAGATCCTAGGTGAGATCGAAAAAGAATACAAAGATCTGCCCCAACTTCTGACAGAAAGAGCTAAAAAAGAATTTGGTGAAAAATTCAAATCCAATCTCCCGCTAATCTGGTTTATGGACGGAAGCCTAAAACAAGGCAAAGTAGTAGCCCAAGACACTGAAATATTGGAGATTGAAGACGAGGACGGAGCCCGAAAAAAATTCTATAAACGAGATATCTTAAAAGTAAGATATTCATTGGATTAACGATCATGCTCCGGATATATAAGATCTTTATTATTTTTATTTCTTTATTCCATATTCGATGTGGATATTTTCATTACCAAGCTTATTTGGAGGATTATCTATCCGGAAATCCGACAGAATCTTTTAATTCCGATTTTTTAGGAATATTACTCGCGGTTGAACCTTCCTCTTTAACGAATAAAAATGCGGAAGATTATTTGGAAGTTTCTCAAACACAATTAAATGTAATAGAAGGAGGCAACGGGTCTTCTTACGACATCCGGTTGAAAATTGAACCGACCCAGTCCGTATATTTGGATATAAGCCCCGAAAATCGAATGCAGATTAACGGAAGTGCAAATACGGTCAGGATCGAATTCACTCCCCAAAACTGGGATCAATTCCAAACGATTTCCGTAAACGCATTAGATAATAGTAATGTAGAAGGGACTGTTTCCGCTTTTATCACACACTCCATATCCAGCGCCGACGTCGCTTTTTCCAATATCTCTACTTATTCCCTAAGAGTGGATATATCGGATAACGATAGCGCCGAGATCTTTATTTCAAAAACTACTTCCAATGGAGCGGAGGGCGGTGCAACCGGTCAGTATAACATATCGTTAACGGGACAACCGATCTCGGACGTTATCGTGACTCTTACCCCGAATAACCAAATCCAAGTAAACGGCTCCTCTTCTCCGATCGATCTTACATTTACAAACTCCAATTGGACTCAGGCTCAAACGGTCACAATTTCCGCGATTGACGATAGCGTGGTAGAAGGACCACATAATGGATTAGTAACTCATTCTATAGTATCCGATGATCTTAGGTATTCTAATTTTACTCTAAGCGATCATACCTTTAAAATTTCGGATAATGATCCACCCACGAACTATTCTCAACTTTCCATCCAGAGTACGAATGTGACCGCATTTACAATGGGAGGCCAAGGAAATTATTGGGTAGGAAACCCTGGCCAAACGATTCCTTTTACATTATCTTTTCAGATAACAAGCAGTTGTAACGTAAATTGTTCCGTCCCTTTTCTAGTCGGTATCTATAGTTCAAGTCGTTTGGGCACGACTCCCGACTCGAGGGCCTGCCAACAATACAGCGATATAGGTCCCTATCCGAAAAATATTGGTTTTAATAACTCGCTTAAATCCCCAAGCGAGCCAGGGATCTACATGATCACTTTGTATAGGAACACACACGGTCAATGCAGTTCCATGATCACCGACTATAGCACTCAGGGATTCTATATAGGGGTACTCGAAGTTATCGGCAATTAAGGGCAATTCACGCGCATTTCATTCCAAACCTGGCACAAACTTTCCCGCACCATTCTTAGTTTTATCATTCGCGATTTCATCCGGACAATAGACAAATTATAGGCCCTTGCCGTTTATTTTCCGCTGGGACAGTCGATGGTCATAGAACAAAGAATATTCTGCTTTTCAATCAGGAGATCCGATAGCTAATTACGAACTCAAAGCTTGATTGCGGTTGGGATTCGATGGAAAGAACGAGTCGATACCATTGCATATGAGAAATATCTAAATACTATTCCCCAAGATCCACAAAAAACGGCTTATATCTTTTTACGAAGTCTCGATCATAGAAAAATCTGAAATTAACCATTTTATCCGATTGAAACTTGATCGTAAAAATATTCTTACCTTTCCTAAAGATATCTTTTGCTGAAATTAAAATATACCTGCGACACTTTAAAACCCCATTTGCGGAACCCGACTTAACATATTCTTCGGCAGGTTTGCGCGGAAAGAAAGTCCTTTTACCTAACCCGAGTTTAAAGAAAGGGAAATCAAAGTCGAACGAAACTAATAATTCTATTTGATTATCGTTTAGAAGAAAAGAAAAATCTTGATCAACGAATTCTTTAGAAGATCCGCAAAATTCCCATAATAAATAGTTTTCCTTTTTCGTCAGAGCGGATGGATCAGTGTAGAAATTCAAATTCCTATTATTCGAATCAGAAAGAATCGTTCTGAGGTTTTCATATTCAACGAAGAAAGCTCTAGATTTATAATCTAATCCCAAATCACGAAGTGATTCGAAATAATTGGTCTCTGAAGCATAACGCAATTGATATTGGGTATCTACTCCATGCGAGATTAGATCATAACCTCCAGTTGCAGATGAGCATTGTAGTAATAGGGTAATAAAGCTAAATGGGATAACTTTAAACATAAGGCTATTACTCCGAATATGGAAGCTACACTGATTAATTTAGCTATAGAGTCTAGCGGTAATAGAAATCATCCAGACTTACTGCCTAACACCTGTAGAAGAATTACCACCTCTAGAATCATATTGTGTAGCCGGCTTTTGCTTATCGTCCAAAAGCTTACCACCCAGTTCCTCTAACTTTGAGGGGGTGTAAATCTCCAATGGGACTGTGCATGTCTGGTATGGATTACATTTGAAAACGTCTTTTCCATTCTTATGGTAATAATATACAGCTTTCGATCCAAATTCGTTATGCATAATGTCATTTCCTTTTCCATCCGGTTCTGTGTAAAACCTACCATTCTCTAATGATTGCGTCACTCCAGCTTCCGCTTCGACGTATTCTCCCGCCTTTTGTCCTCTAGGCCGAAGGAATTCAACATGGACTCCATCTGCGTTAGTTCGCAATTCAGGTACCTTATCCTCGTATTCCTGTTCTTTCTTTTTTGCAGCAGAATCAGATTTATTTTTTAATTCACTATCACTGGATGATGGATTCCACCAGCTTTTCTCTTCTTTTTTTGTAACGCCGACTCCGAACGGATTAGGCACTACCTTGCCAGCATTTCCCGACCCAGTTCCTTCTTTTTGATTTGTTGCAGCACCATTATTTTTAGGAATAGTATTCATTGAATCAACTTTATCATTATACTCTTCCAGTTTAGATTTTCCTCCGACTCCGAAGGCTCCTTTCACTGTACTAGTTAGGCTATCAAACCACCCTGCTTCATGTCCGGTAGGATCTTTATACAGAATCGGATTCCCTTTCACATAGGAGAATCTGTTCCAACCTTGCGTATTAAGTTCCCCATCAATGATCGTATCTGCGGTAACAAATCGTGCGATACTCGCGTCATAATATCTTGCATTATAAAAATAGAATCCGCTTTCCTTGTCCAATTCCTGGGAGTTGTATTTAGGACTGAATGCCAAATTTCCACGTTGGACAAAGGTATCTCCGTAAGGCTCATATTGCATACGAGATAAAGTGTGAGCAGTATCGTCCAAAACCGTAGATACGGAGTCGACTTGATCTGTTAGATAGAATGCCGCTCTTCCGTCTTCCGTGATTGCCGCAATGCGGACCCCATTCAGGTAAATATTATTAATGGACCTTAAAACATTCTCCTCATCCATATATTCTAATCCGTAAAATTTGCTCGGATATAGAATTTCCTGGTGCTTGTATTGGGCTCCGGCTCCGTCAGGGACCAAAGCACTCTTATGGACTCGGAAGCCTCCCTCATCGTAAGAATAAATCCCAATGGTATAATTGTCTTTATCACGGATTCTTACGATTCTATTCTCTGAATCATATTCCATCTGTTTAGTTAGATCCAGAACCTGATCTCTTTGTCGGATCATATTTCCGGATGCATCATAATTCATGGTAAGAGTATCGCTACCAAATTTAGAAGAGTCTATCCTACGAACTTGATGGTTATCATACTGGTAAAGTCTTTCGTCAAGTATCGCACCGGTGCTAAAATTATGAGATCTCTTAGCTGTTAGATTTCCGTTTTTGGCATAATCGAAACTTTGTCTGAATTGTTTAGTATATGCATCTGTAGGTTCGAAATAGGTGCCTTGGGCGTTTACAAGACGACTGAGTCCGTCGTATTCATAGTTGTACTGCGTGGTATATTCCGAGGCAGTATTTGCTATATTTATAATATTATTTCTGCTATTGAATGTATAGATTGCGTCCTGCAATACTTTGGTAGTCCCGTCCACATCCCCGGAGGATTGGAGTCTTACAAGCCTCTGCCTTGCATCATAAGCGTAATTAGTGACGATTCCGTTTCCAAGAGTAAAGCCTGCGGTTTGATTGAATTCAGTATAGGTAATGTTTTCTACAACTGTCTTATTGCATAGCCCCGGCAAAATCCCGTTCGTATTCACTTGTACGGAGATACCGGTAATATATCCTGCAGTTCCATAGTTGTAACAGGCCCTGAGTCTGGAATGATTTACAGGGTGGGCAGGATAATCGATTTTACTTACTCTACCCAAAAGATCATATTCATATTCGGTAATATAGGGAACATCTCCGTTTTTCAGTGGGATATTCTTAAAGGAGCGGGTTTCCTTTTTTATTCTCCCCAATTTATCGTAACTAAATGTTTTCGTTTGGACCTGGTCTTCAACTTTGACTAGTTTTCCTAGAGAATTTTGGCTCCCGGATAAGGAATCATAAGTCAGATACGTAGTCCCTTCCGGTTGGACTTTAGTATTCATCCTGCCCAAAGGATCATATCCGAAGGTAGTTACAATATTCTTTGCGTCTGTGGATTTGGATAAGTCGCCAAATGCAGTATATTCGTATTTCTGCACACCCAGGTCCGGATCACTCTGAACCTTCACCTTTCCAAATCCGTCATAAGACCAATAAGCCTGGTTCTTGCCGGATACATCTTTATTTGCAATCCCAGTGGAGATATCGCTACAATTGAGAGGAGTTCCATCGTTTAGATCAGACTTTTTAATACGATTTCCTGCGAGATCGTAGCAGAATCCGATTTGGGCAACGACTCCGTCGTTACCGGAATCTTCTACATAAAGAACCTGTCCTCTCGCATCCAATATGGTCCTTTTGTTTGTTCCGCCATTATGGATTTCTATACGTTCATACGGATCATTATATACTGTAGTGAGAATCGTAGGAGAAGTTTCTCCTTCTGCCAAGGGTAGAGTTGCAGTTGTTACTCGACCAACAGCGTCGTATTCGAAAAGAGTCGGATTCTTTTCTTCCATATGTAGAGAAAAGTGATCCAAATCTCCTGTATCCGTCCAATCCGATTGGCCTCGTCGAGAGATTCTACCGGCCCCATCATATACGATTCGACCGGTTCGCACCGCTTTTCCTTCCGAAGCAGTTTTAACTTTGTATACAGTCCTTGCCAGCCCGTCCGCATATTCTCTTAATGCAAAATCCGGATCCCAGGTTCCCGCAATAAGAACAGACTTTGCACTCAAAGGAAAAGAAGAATCATAATCGTATGTGCCAAGTACCTTTGTACCTGAATCCGTATCTGCGGAAATTTTCACAGTTCTCCCATACGAATCGAATTCATATATCGTTTTATTTCCATTCGGGTCCGTGGTCTGGAGAGGCGAGCCGAATGCTGTAGTATAATCTATAGTATATAAATTCTTGAGTCGGATCGAACCACCAAAACTGGTTTTCTCGACTACAAATTGTTTAAGTTGAGCATCATAAACGAAATCCGTCCCCCTTGCAGGATTTCCACTTACATCTTTTTGAGAGATCAAATTTCCTAGAGTATCATAAGAGATCTCTGTAATTTTAGGAGGAACAACCCCAAGCCCGCTTCCTGTATAACTAGTCACACTACGGATCGGATTTCCTTGGGTATCGTAAGTAACAGAAGTGGAGACTTCATTAGAAGAGCCGGCCAGATTTACGGATTTTTTAGTCCGAGTTTGATTGCTTAAAGTAATAGTTTCAAATTCGGTAATATTCGTTATGGAGACGGAAGGATGAGCAGAATCAGAGAATAGATCGGTAATTGTTTCCGTCTTTTTGGAAAGATTGTAACCGTTCAATTCCAGATTCTGCCTGGTGGTTTTAGTTTTAGTTCCTTTGATATAATTTTCTTGTAGAGTGGGAATTACCATGTAACTTGTAATCCCAGAAGAAGTTTCAATTTTCTTTACGTCATAAGTTCGTAAAATAGATCCGTAGTCCTGACTATCTGCACCGACCAAATGTGATTCTTTTTCTGCACTGCTTAAGGCTCGATTCATCATAAAATCAGAATAAGGAACATTATTGTATTGGCGGGCTTTCTTAACACCATAAGGATCCTTTTCCGTAAAATTCCCAAATCCAAAAAAGTCCTTTTCCACTTTTCCATTTATAAAAGCGGAGAATGCATACCCATTGCTATATTCGTAAGTTTTGAAGATCCGATTGCTAAAGCCATCGTCTGCGGTGATTTTTGTACAAACTCTATAACTTCCGGGTAAATCCGGAACACCATCTCCACCGGTATTATCAAATTTGGTGGAATCAGTGTATTCGAATTCGTAACTTCCACCGATCCCGTTTTTGACGAGTTGCATAACGTCTGGAACGATCCCATCCGACATAGCAAAATACCAAGTGGGTTCTTTAAGATGGATAATCCCTATATC
>NZ_RQHS01000027.1 GCF_004770895.1 Leptospira dzoumogneensis
ACTGCCACGAGTAGAAAACCCGGAGGACTGTATCTAGTATCCGGAAATATTATCGCTCTTTGGGAACATCAGGAGTCTTCTAAGAAAACCATTCGAGGAAGAGCCGTCGCGATGGGGGGAAATTTGACAGCCAAAGGTGCTGGAGAATTCTTCGTGAGTACTACGAATTACGGAAACCAGACAGGACCTAAGATCGCGGTCAAGGATACGACCGGATTCGTGGTCTGGTGGGCAACCGATTCCACCCAGCAAAATATCCGAGGGTATACCTTAGATATGCTGAATCCTGGTGCACTCCAATACGGTTTGAATAACTTCTTCGTGGCACCGCTCATAGAGAGAGATTACACTCTGAAAGCGCAGATCAACTTCTAAGCTCCATAAGGATTTCGTTATGAAGCTTAGGGTATCCGCGATCCTTTGTATCGCCGGTCTTTCTTTTTTCGCGGATTGCGGAAGGGGACCGGGGTTGCTGGATCGGATTTGCAAGCATACATTTTGTGGGGATCTGCCTCCTGGGACTAGTTTTCCTTCTCCCGGGTCGGCTCCCGCTCCTGAAGGAAGCGATCTATTCTCCATCTCCACAAATTATAGCGAGGCGATAGACGATCCGAATACAAAAGCAGATCCTTTATCCGGGGCGATCTTTATCGCTCCTCCTGAGCCGAATAATTACGGAGGAGT
>NZ_RQHS01000028.1 GCF_004770895.1 Leptospira dzoumogneensis
CGTTAGGCGTAATAACGCTTTCAATTTACGAAACTACAATAAATATAGTTCAAGGAGGAAGAATGAGAAAATCTATAATAGCAATAATTAGTATATTCATATTAGAGTGTCTACCTTATGGGAATATAAAAATAGTGAAAGATGATTATAAGAATCAAACAACTTTCACTTTAGATTTATATGCTACTACGAATTATACGTTAAATGATTTTGGAAAAGCAAAGGCATTATTTATGACGTTAACAAAAACAGTAAACGCAGGGTCAGAAACACTTATTAGGTGTTATCTTTCTTCTGAATTTTTGAATCACGAACGACCACTGGGTCATTCAGGTTTTTTTAAATTAGATGATAAGAAGATTAAAATTAAATTTCAAAATACCAAAATTATTCCTAATGGAATAAGGAATTCATCGCTGAGTACACATTCTGCAGAATTTGTTCTTTCTAATGAGTTGAAAAACGATTTATTAAATGCGAGTAATCTTTCAGTTCGATTTTATTCTGGTGAATCTCCCTTTGATGCAGATTTTTCTTCAAATGATTTGCGAGTTATTAAAGAATTAATAAATAGCAGCCCATAGAAAAGCGTTACTACGCCTAACT